>NZ_JAVLBN010000025.1:0-31529 GCF_031581065.1 Salibacter sp. | reverse complement strand
ACGCACTTGCTGCGGGACGGAGAAAAATCGCCTCTGATGAGTCTTGACCTTTTGATTCTTTTGGGTCAAGCCAAAACGAATAAAAACAATCTCATTTCGAGCAAAGCGAGAAATCTATCTCATTCTTTTGCTTTAGCAAAAGAACCTATTTCCATAACAACTCAATGACACAACACATTCGCAGCCCACGTAGCCATAAGCAAATTCGGTTTTGCTTTTACGATAAAGCCCATACTGCTCACATAGCCACTCGCGGCTTTTAACACCTTGTTGCTGGGGAATTGCGGGTCTTCGTTGAAATCCATATCGACCTGACTCACCTCTATTCCGCAATCTTCCTCCAGGTAAGTAGCCAGCTCAACAGATCGTTCGATCTCTGCCCACAGGCGCGTCCACATATCAATAATCTTGGGAACGACCTCCTTTTTGTAAAGCACGTGCGCTCCGCGGTTCTGAAAGCGAACAACCACTGTAGTGACGTAAACCGTTTTAGAGGAAAAATTCTGACTGTCACAACCTACATGAATCGTGTAATCCCTTTTGTCGGCCAAAAACGAGAGCAGGTAAGACTTTAGTTCCACCTCCCTTTTCGTCTGCATCATCTTGAATCTCATGTGCTTTTGTTTTGGGGAAGATAAGAAGTTTTCAAATAAGATGCTAAATGGATGATTTTTTTTCTGAGTTTCTAAAAATTGTCGAATAATTCTTCCTCAAATAAATATCTCCATTTAAAAAACTATATTCGTATTTGGTCTAAATCAACCTTGAAAATAGCTAATGTCTCCATGGTCAAATAAAGAAGTTGAATTGATAGTCGCTGATTACTTTGACATGCTATTTATGGAGCTAGCCAACAAGAGTTACAAAAAATCAGAGCACAGAAGAAAACTCCTTCCATTACTTAATAATCGCTCGGAAGGATCTATCGAGTTTAAACATCAAAATATAAGTGCAGTCTTAGCATATTTGGGACAACCCTTTATTAAAGGTTATCTGCCTCGCTTTAACTACCAACAGGTTTTAGAAAGTAGTGTAATTAATTATCTTGTTGATCATTCACATTTTGAAAAAATCTTCAAAGAATTTGCCGATAAGAAGTTAGATAAGACAAAAATCAAAAAAGACTTCAATCGATTATTGGTTAAACCTCCAAAGCCAACTCAACAAGTAGATGAGCCTGCACCATATTATTCACGAAATCCAATTAAAACAAATTATTTAGAAAAAGAGCAAAAAAACAGAACCCTAGGTTACTTAGGAGAAGAACTAGTTTTGGAATATGAAAAATGGCAGTTAAATAATTTTGGGAAAAGCAATCTAGCTGAACAAGTCCGATGGATTTCGAAAGAAGAAGGAGATGGAGCAGGATTCGATATATTATCAAAAAACCCAAATGGGACAGATAGGTTCATTGAGGTGAAAAACACCAAATTAGGAAAAGAAACTCCTTTTTACTTTTCACGAAACGAGCTTCTTTTTTCTCAGAGTAAATCAAATAATTTTTACTTGTACAGACTCTTCAACTTCGAACAAGAACCGAGGTTATTCATCAAATCTGGAAGTTTGAATAGTATTTGTTCTTACTTTCCTATGAATTTTAAAGGCCATTTTTAATACCTTTTCAATCAAGAGACTCAATGGAATCCAAATCCTTCTTCCTGATGGTTCGTCTATAAGTTAATCGATTCTCTAATGGATAAAAACGGCACTACCCCGGACCAGAGCAAGAGGCTGTAATCCGGTCTTTTTTGTTTTCAAATTACAATCATCCTAAAAATCACACTGGTCTTAAAAATAGTGCAAAAACAACTCACAACCTTTCATTTGTTTCTACAACCGAAAAAGCACGTGCTTTTAGTTCTTGTTCTGCTTTTGATATTCCGTATCGCTTTGCTTTTATTCTCCAGCTTGAAACAGCTTCTTTAACTTCTTTGATAATCTCGTGAGCTCGATCTTTAGATATGCGGAAATACTCACACACATCTATTGCCAAATCTAAGTTCAATGAGTTATCATCTTCAGAAATATTCAAACTTAGTCCTAAACCTGTTTCAACAGGATTTATATCGTAGGCAGGAGACAATTCCCAGCCATCAGGAGTTAATATGAAACCATGGTTTCGCAAATGATCATCTGTATTTGAAACACAAATACTGAAAATAATTCTCCTCCAAAGTTCTTCCATATCTTCATCCACATTTGCACCCTTTTCCATTATGAATTCAACAAGATCTAAATAACTTACTCCATACTGATAATTTTGACCATCAGAATACCCCAATAGAGTCATGGCTGAAGCAAAATGAATCCTTTCGCCTTTCTCTGTTCGGTCAAAACGCTTTGTCAAAAAAGTATGGTGTTTACTTGAGAATTTTTTTGCTTTTGACTCTGCCATATTTATTCTGGCATCAACGGCCATTTCATAAGTCACCATCTCCCATGCCCCTATATCAAATTCATCATTACTACTTGGAAACTTAGCAATCCAAAGGTGACCATTTAAATCAAGAACACTAGCCTTAGGTCTAGCTCCACCCAGGGATGAGCCTGGAGCAACTAACATATTTAACCACTTCAAATAATGAGGGTCATTGATTATCTCGTGTTCTTCTAAACGTAAACTAATTTCTTCAAGGTCCCTAATTGATGTCCACGGGGGAGCAGCCATCTCTTTATTGTCATTTAAAAACGAGCCATTAATATCGAGCTTGTAGCGCAATGCTCCCATCCGGTGTTCGTCATAAACACCTAGCAAATAATCTGTTTGAAAAAATGTTTGAGTAGAACGTTCTTCTTTTTTGGCCAAAGCGGCTTCCCGTCTTCGCATCAAAAGTTGTCCCCATCGATCAGGAGAAGAGTCCAGAAACAAACCAAAATTCGGCTTTTCATCTCTAATGTGTTGAGGTCCTGAAAACAACCCCAGGTCAGGGTCTAACCACGAAGCGTGTTCCGATTGCAACCAGTCATTAGCATACTCAAATGAGAACACCTCTTTCCCTCGAAGTAATTCCGAATGTAATACCCCCATTAGAGCAGGTTTCTCCATTCCTCTCCAATCTGCAAATACGAATATGTCTCTTTTGGTTTCCCGCTTACTCATTACTATTTTTCTTTCTCTTTGGTGCTCTCTCTTTCGTACTCAGGTTAGCATCCTGTAACTTACGGCCCATTACATCATCTTTAGCAAGCTGTAAAAAATCTTTCTCCAACCCCAACACGTTAAGGACATTTAAGTAATACCCAATACTCACTCCAGGATTTCCTTTTTCAATTTTCACATAAGTTGACCGTCCCATGCCTGAGCGCTCAGCCATTTGCTCACTACTGAGCTTTCTCCTCAACCGGGCAAGCCTTATATTCTCTCCAACTCCAGCTAAAAGTCGTTGCATTTTCGGTAATAAAACAGGACTCTTATTCGACATAATGTTTTTTTATTTGAACAATAATAGCACTTTTTGTTTATATAATGATACATTATGAATTATTATTTACTCTGGTTTATGTTTTAATTGCTTTCTAAACCATCCCTCAATTCATCTGTTGTACCCTCTTTATCAACAAAACCAAATCCCTACTTTTGCACAACTCAAAATGATGAAAGAAACGGCAGATTTTATTTTCAGGGGAATCAACAGCCCAGTTGAGAAAGCAGAATACACCTGGCAGTCACCCTCCAATATTGCACTGGTGAAATACTGGGGCAAAAAAGGCGATCAGTTGCCGGCTAACGCCTCGCTCAGCTTTACGCTCTCGCAGTGTGTTACTACCACAACTGTGAAATTTGAAAAACGCGACACCGATCGCCAAAACCTACAGCTCTTCCTCGATGGCAAAGAGCAAAAAGCATTCGGACAAAAAGCATTTTCCTTTTTGGATAAAATACGCGGCTTTCAGCCGTTCTTGCAGGACTACCACATTCAGATCCACACCAAAAACTCGTTCCCTCATTCGAGCGGAATAGCCTCGTCAGCATCGGGGATGAGCGCGCTGGCACTCTGTTGCATGTCGCTCGAGAAAGAACTCAACGGCAATGTGAACAGTGATTTCTTTTACGAAAAAGCCTCTTTCCTCGCCCGCATCGGGTCGGGAAGTGCAAGTCGTTCCGTTTACCCGAAATTTGCGATGTGGGGGCAACACCACGAGTACGCCAACGGATCTGACCTTTACGCTATTCAGGTCCCCGAAAAGGAAGTCCACAAAGACTTTCACACCTTTCGCGACACCATCCTCCTCATCGATCAGGGAAAGAAATCGGTGTCCAGCACAGCCGGTCACAGTTTGCTCGACAAACACCCCTTCCGCGATGAGCGGTACCGCACCGCCAACAACAACATTACAGAACTCAAGCACATTTTGGAAAAAGGTGATATTGAAGCCTTTGGAAACCTTGTAGAACAGGAAGCGTTAATGCTTCACGCACTTATGATGAGCGGGCCGGAATCGTTTATCCTCATGAAGCCCAATACACTGGCTGTCATTGAAAAAGTGCGCAACTGGCGAACAGAAACGGGTACTCCGTTGTTCTTCACTTTAGACGCGGGAGCAAACGTTCATCTCCTCTACCCTGAGAGCGCTGAACCAAAAGTCCTCGAGTTTATTCAGAATGAACTCATTGTTTATTGTGAAGACAAAAATTATATTTGCGACAATGTGGGCGAAGGCCCTCAACAATTAAAGCCATGATTAAAGAGGCGCTATTTTATTCCAAGATTCTCTTGTTCGGTGAGTACGGCATCATCCAGGACTCAATGGGTTTGTCTATTCCCTACAAAGCATTTCGCGGTGAACTCAAATTTTCATCAGAAAACTTTGAAGCGAAAGAAAAATCGCAAAAAGCACTCAATGAATACGCCACTCACCTTCAGAACCTGGTAAATGAGCCGGGCTTTCATGCAAAAATCGATGTAAAAGCGTTAAAAAACGACATCGAAAAAGGCATGTATTTCGACTCCACCATTCCGCAAGGATTTGGAGTGGGCAGTTCAGGGGCTATCGTGGCAGCTATATATGACAAGTACGCGACAAATAAATTTGGTCAGTCTAAAGAAGAAATAGGTAAAAATGAAATCGTTGAGCTGAAAGAGATTTTCGGCAAAATGGAATCCTTTTTCCACGGCAAGAGTTCAGGTATTGATCCGCTCATTTGTTACCTCAAGCTCCCAATTCTCATAAAGGGGAAAAGTGATTTGGGCACAGTGGGAATTCCTGCCTCAAACGATAGCTCAGCTGAGGAAGGCGCCATATTCCTCCTCAACTCAGGCACACCGGGCGAAACCCAACCTATGGTGAACATCTTCATGGAAAAGATGAAGCAAGAAGGTTTTCGCAACATGATCAAATCGCAGTTCAAGAAATACAACGATGAATGCATCAATGCATTCCTAAAAGGCGATACCAAACCGCTTTTCAAAAACCTCAAGAATTTATCGGGGTTGATCCTCGATAATTTCAAGCCGATGATTCCAAAAACCTTTCACAAAATATGGAAGCAGGGACTGGAGTCAAACGCTTACTACCTCAAATTGTGTGGCTCAGGCGGTGGAGGATTTGTTCTAGGTTTTACGCAAGACCTTGAAAAAGCTAAATCGCTCCTTAAAAATCACGAACTCGAGGTAATTTACAAGTTTTGAAAAGGATCTTGAATAGGCGACAACGAGTTGCGCTATTTAAGTTTTTTGCCCTCCTGTCGCTCGTCAGGTGGTACAATATCCTCATTTTAGTTCTCGCACAGTACCTCGCCTCAGTATTTATTTTAAACCCCGATAAAGACTGGCTTACCGTGATCCTTGATCCGAAATTGTTTTTGGTGGTTCTCTCGTCTTCGTTCATCATCGCATCGGGATTTATTATCAACGCCTTTTACGATGTGGAGCGAGACATCATCAACAAACCCGGGGAAGTCGTCATTCACAGGCTCATAAGTGAAAAAACAGCGCTCAACTTCTACTTCCTGTTCAATACGCTGGGCATGATCACAAGTTTTTACGTCTCCAAGCGAATCATGCTCTTCAACTTTTTATTTTCCATCGCGCTGTGGTTCTACAGCCACAAGATGCGCAAGATCTCAGTGCTCAACGACATTGCTGCTGTTGCTCTGACCATTGCGCCATTCCTCATCATAGTGGTGTACTTCGATAACATCAACTACGCCATTTTCTTTTACGTGGCTTTCATCGCCATCATTGAATTTATCAGGGAGATCATCAAAGACATCCTTGGCGAAAAAGGCGATATTATTTACGGCTACCACACCGTCCCCATCGATTTCGGTATCAAAAAAACAAAACGACTGCTCTACACCGCAATGGTGCTCACCCCTATTCCGCCCGTTTTGCTCTACCTCACTTACGCCATAGACAAAGTAGCGATTTACTTCGCGGCCGCCATCATCATGGTTATGATGAGTGCCGTGCTCGTGTACCGCGCCAAAGAACAAGCCGATTTTAAGGTCATCAACACACTTTACAAAATAATTCTGGCACTCGGCATTTTAAGTATTCCGCTGGTTTAAGCGCATCATTACCTTTGCACCCAATGAAATTGTTATCCTCCATCGACAATCCACAGGACTTGCGAAAACTGCAACGGTCAGATCTCAATGAGCTGGCCCGCGAGTTGCGGGGATTCATCATTTCCATCGTGGCAGAACATGGCGGTCACCTCGGGGCCAGCCTGGGAACCGTAGAGCTAACCGTAGCACTGCACTACTGTTACCAAACGCCAGATGATTTACTCGTTTGGGATGTGGGCCACCAGGCTTACGGACACAAAATCCTCACGGGAAGGAGAGAGCAATTTCACACGAACCGCAAACTGCACGGACTCTCGGGCTTTCCTAAACGAGCGGAAAGCGAATACGATACCTTTGGTGTGGGACATTCCTCGACATCTATCAGCGCTGCGCTGGGAATGGCACTGGCCGATAAACTCCAAAACAAGCAGCGCCAGCACGTGGCCGTCATTGGCGATGCCGCCATGCAGGCCGGAATGGCATTCGAGGCGCTCAACCACGCTGGAACAGCCGGAACCAACCTCACTGTTGTGCTCAACGACAACTGCATGAGCATCGACCCCAGCGTGGGAGCGCTCAACCAGTTCCTAAAATCTTCAGTTGATCGGTACCGGTCAGAACCGAACCGCATTTACGACCAACTTGAGCGGGCTTTTGCGGGAAAACCACAACCCGATTCAAACCTCTTTGAAGATTTGCACTTCAACTATTTTGGCCCCATTGACGGGCACGATATCGAATTGTTGAATCACGTTTTTCAAAAAACGCAACAGCTCGAAGGCCCCAAGCTCATTCACGTTATCACGAAAAAAGGCAAAGGTTACGAACCGGCCGAAACAGGAAACCCAACGAAGTGGCACGCTCCCGGAATTTTTGATGCTGCTACGGGCAAGGTGCTCAAAAAGGAAAAAGCTGGCGAAAAGCCGCCCAAATTCCAGGATGTATTTGGTCAGAGCCTTGTTCAACTGGCTCACCAAAATGAAAAACTGGTGGGAATTACACCCGCCATGCCAACGGGCAGTTCGCTCACTTTCATGATGAACGAATTTCCGCAGCGCACATTTGACGTGGGCATTGCCGAGCAACATGCGGTAACACTCGCAGCCGGAATGGCCACGCAGGGTCTGTTGCCGGTAGTCGCCATTTACTCTACTTTTTTGCAGCGCGCTTACGACCAGCTCATTCACGATGTGGCTATTCAGAACCTCAAAGTGATTTTCTGTATCGATCGTGCCGGACTGGTTGGAGCAGACGGACCCACCCACCATGGAGCTTACGATATCGCGTATTCGCGTTGCATCCCCAATCTCATCATTGCCGCTCCGCGAAACGAACACGAATTGCGCAACCTGCTTTACACCGCTCAGCTCGATGAAGTAAAACAGAGCTTTTTGATCCGCTATCCTCGCGGGAGAGGTTTACTGATCGACTGGAAAAATGACCCTGAGAAAGCGGAAATCGGGAAAGGAGAAGTTCTCCAACACGGTGAGCGCGTTGCCGTACTTTCAATCGGCACAACGAGCAGGCTCGTGGAAAAGGCTCTGACCGAAACAAAACACAACCCCACTCACGCTGATATGCGCTTTGTGAAGCCATTAGATACGGCTCTGATCGATGATTTAACAAAAGACCACAAAGAATTCATCACCGTAGAGGACGGAGCTAAAAAAGGCGGATTCGGCTCAGCAGTTGCGGAATACGTAGCTGATCATCATCCCGGCATCAGGGTAAAAATACTTGGAATTCAGGACGAAGTGATCGAGCACGGTACGCAGGATGAACTCTACAGAGTCTCCGGCTATGATGCTGCGGCAATCACGACCCAAATAAACAGCGCGTTTACTCCTTGATCTTGTAGACCCTCACCGTTTGATTATTGTTGTGCGGATTGAGCTCGTGAAGCAATTCATCGATGTAACTGGGCTCAAAAGTTTTCGCCAACTCGATCTCTTTCCCGTAGCCTTCTTCAAAGCGTTTTACGCGCTCATCTAAATGCTCCTCAGTCATGAATATCACGTAATTCGGTTTACTTACCGGGTTCTGAACAGCCTCTAAATTCGCTAGTTTCTCAGCCGAATTCTTCTTTGTTGTGTAGTAATAATCAGGCCATGTTCCCAGATAAAAAGCCGGAGGCGAAACGTAGCTACTACTGTGTGAAGACTCAACGATGAGATTGTTGAAATCGGGTTGTTGACCGAGCCAGTAAACTGCCTCTACCCTGCTTTTCTTCGTGCTTGCCGGAGTGAAAAAGAGGAGCAAAATACTGTTCATAACCCAAAAGAAAACCCACAATCCGCGATGCAATCCGGCTCGTTTTTGCCAAAATGATGAGCGTGATTGCCACATGCTCCAGCCCACAACTCCAAGCATGATAACAAACGGAAAAACAGGGAGGATGAAGCGTTCCTGCTTGTTTGGAAAATATGAATGGAAGACGAAGAAAACGAAAGCCGGTAGGAATACGGCAAGGTGTTTTTTAGCTCCGTATCCAAAACCGAACATGAGGATGACACTCACTGGCGGAACCAGCAACCCGGCAACTGTTCCAAGGTACATATACCAGGGCCTGTTAAAATAAGTTGTTTTGTTCTCGATGTTGTAGCGCACATATTCTGAAAACTCAGCAAAGGGTTCATGCCAAATGATCAGATCTCCTATTTGGGTCACGAAAAAGGTAATTGTCCAAAAGAGACTGAATACAATCGCGGGAATCCACTTTTGTCTAATGACCAGCAACAGTCCAAAGCCGAGCGTAAAGAGAGCTGCCTGGTAACGAACCCCGGTTGCTAAACCAGCAAACACTGCTGCCAGAATAACAAAGGTGTATTTTCTCTTTTCATCGAATTTCAGCATCTGGTACGTGGCAGCCATCAGCGGTGGAATGCAAACCATCTCCACCAGATTGCGCACTGAGAGGATTGGGAAAAACCAGAGCAGAGCCAGAATCAACCCGGCTAAGCGTGCATTGTGGAAAGTACTCATTCTCCGCACAATCTTGTAACCCATCGAAATGATCAACATGCTGTAAGCGGCATGAATCAGTCTTATAATAACCATCTTGATCTTGGGGTCCACCACTCCGATTGATTCCATCAAATAGAGCAGTATGTAATGAATACCAACATAAAACCAACTGTGACCGCTGGGAATCGGATTAGCCTGATTTTCGGGCAGCCAGTTGTTGTAATCCTCGCCTTCTAAAAAACTCTGAGCAGGCTCCAGCACTAAAAAGTGATCATCGTGCATTCCGTAACCTTCAGAGAAAATTGCTGATATCAATCTAAAAAAAGCACCAGCAAACAGGATAAGTGTAAGGGGTTTATCGTTCCATATTTTTTTGATCATTTTCATAGCTCAAAACAAAAAAGCCGGTTTATAAGGCCGGCTTTTTATTTCAAAATATTTTGTTCTCCTTAAAGCTCTTCAGCTTTGTAATCCCATTCTTCAAGGAACTTCGTGGTGAAGTTTCCTTTGATGAAGTTCTCATTTCGCATGAGTTTTTGATGGAACGGAACTGTTGTTTTAATCCCTTCAATGATGTACTCATCGAGCGCTCTTCTCATTTTGAGGATAGCCTCTTCACGAGTTTGCGCAACAGCGATCAGTTTAGAGATCATGCTGTCGTAATGAGGAGGGATTGAATATCCTGCATAAACATGCGTATCAATTCTAATTCCGTGTCCGCCCGGCTCGTGGTAAGACTGTATTTTACCAGGCGATGGGCGCCAGTCGTTATCGGGGTCTTCAGCATTGATACGGCATTGGATCGCGTGCATTTTGGGGAAGTATTCTTTTTGTGTGATCTTGTCCCCTGCAGCCAGTTTGATCTGCTCTTTAACGAGATCGTAGTTGATCACCTCTTCCGTAATAGTGTGCTCAACCTGGATACGCGTGTTCATTTCCATGAAGTAGAAGTTGCGGTTTTTATCCACGAGGAATTCAACCGTCCCCACACCTTCATAGCCGATTGCTTTGGTAGCCTTAATTGCTGCTTCACCCATTTTTTTGCGGAGTGCATCCGTCATGAAAGGTGAAGGAGTTTCTTCAACCAGTTTTTGGTGTCTACGCTGGATCGAGCAGTCGCGTTCTGATAAGTGACAGGCATTTCCGTATTGATCACCGGCAATTTGGATTTCGATATGACGCGGCTCTTCGATGAATTTCTCCATGTACATGCCGTCATTGCCAAATGCAGCTCCGGCTTCTTTTTTCGCCTTGTCCCAGTATTCATCGAGGTCTTCATCCTTGCGAATAATGCGCATTCCACGACCTCCACCACCTGCTGTAGCTTTGATCATTACCGGATAACCGATGTCATTACCATTTTTCTTTGCTTCTTCAAGTGTATCGATAACACCTTCAGAACCGGGAACACAGGGTACACCTGCTTCTTTCATGGTTGACTTGGCCGTAGCTTTGTCACCCATTCCATCAATTTGATCAGGTGTAGCTCCAATGAATTTGATACTGTGGTCACCACAGATTTTAGAGAATTTCGAGTTTTCTGACAAGAAGCCGTATCCCGGATGGATAGCATCAGCATTTGTGATCTCTGCCGCTGCCATGATATTGGGGATGTTCAGGTACGAATCAGTACTAGAAGCCGGACCAATACATACTGCTTCATCAGCAAAACGAACATGGAGGCTGTCTTTATCAGCTGTTGAGTAAACAGCTACAGTTTTGATGCCCATCTCTTTAGCGGTTCTGATCACACGCAGTGCAATCTCCCCTCTATTGGCAATCAAAATCTTATCGAAAAGTTTTATTTTTTTAGCCAAAACAAATCCTTTTACGTGAGTAAATTAAGAAGGATCAACCAGGAATAGTGGCTGATCATATTCTACCGGAGTAGCATCATCAACGAGTACCTTAACGATTTTACCGTTCACTTCAGATTCAATCTCATTGAACAGTTTCATCGCTTCTATGATACACGTTACATCTCCTTCTTTTATGCTGTCACCAACCTCAACATAAGGCGGTTTATCAGGTGACGCAGAGCGGTAGAATGTACCGATCATTGGCGACTTAATTGTAACGTATTTAGAGTCGTCCTCAGCTTTGTCGTCTTTCTTTTGGTCAGATCCCTGCGACTGTTGTGCCGGCTCTGACTGTTGTTGTGGAGCCGCTTGCTGTTGTTGCGGCATTGGCTGTTGAGGCATTGGCATTTGCTGTGGCATTGCGGCCATAGGCATTTGCGTGTGAACAACCTGTTGTGGTTCTTCTGCCTGCTTTCCTCTTTTTCCTTTTGGTCCTGACTTGATTGTGATTTTAAAATCTTTAGTCTCAAGTTCTACCTCATTTGCTCCTGATTTAGAAACAAATTTTATCAGTGATTGAATTTCATTCAAATCCATAGCCTGTTGTTTTTATGACTTGTAAAGGTAAAATTTTATTGTGTGATTCTACTTTAATACGCCCATTTAACGTAAACACTTCCCCAGGTGAACCCACCTCCGAAAGCTGCTAAAATCAAATTATCTCCTTTTTTGAGTTTGTCTTCCCATTCCCATAAACAAAGTGGAATGGTGCCGTTTGTCGTATTTCCGTAACGCTGGATGTTGATCATTACTTTTTCCTCATCGAGGTTCATCGCATTACGGGTGGCATCTATAATCCTAAGATTAGCCTGGTGGGCCACTAAATAAGCCACGTCCTCAGCACTCAGGTTATTGCGTTCCATAATTCTGCGAGAAACATCTGCCATATTGCTGACGGCAGCTTTAAACACCTGCTTTCCTTCCTGGTAAACATAATGCTCTCTCGCTTGTATTGTTTCAATAGATGGCGGCTTAACTGATCCGCCTGCTTTTTGGTGCAAATATTTACGGCCAGATCCATCACTTTTTAAGATGGAATCACAAATTCCGTAACCTTCTTCATCGGGCTCGAGCATTACAGCTCCCCCTCCATCACCAAAAATGATGCACGTTGCACGATCCTGGTAATCAATAATCGAAGACATTTTATCCGCTCCAACAACGATTACTTTTTTGTGAGTTCCGGACTCAACGAATTTAGCTCCGGTGGTGAGCGCGTAAATGAAGCCGGAACAAGCAGCATTGATATCGTACCCAAAAGCGTTGACTAATCCTGCTTTATCAGCTGTAATATTTGCCGTAGCCGGAAAAACCAGATCTGGCGTAACAGTCGCAAAAAGAATGAGGTCAACTTCTTCAGGCTTCGTGTTTGTTTTTTCAAGAAGATCTTTAATCGCTAGAACGGCCATATCGCTGGGGCCTTTTCCATCTTCGAGTATTCTTCGTTCTTTGATTCCGGTTCTGGTTGTTATCCACTCATCGGTGGTGTCAACCATTTTCTCCAGTTCCTTGTTGGTCAGGACCTTTTCCGGTACATAGCCGGCTACTCCTGTAATTGCTGCTTGCAGTTTTTGACTCATCTTAAATAAAGACCTTACTTATTTTTTCAGGTAAATTTGCGTCACTTACCTCTGTGGCAAGTTTAAGCATTTTTTTTACGGCTACATCACTCGATTTGCCATGACCTATTAACACGTTGCCGTTTACTCCCAGAATAGGGGTGCCTCCGTACTCCTCATAGTTAAACTGGTTGAAGTATTCATCTTCAATATTGCGCTCTTTGATGAGTTCGTAAAAACCCTCAGCCTGTTTGAGCACAACATTTCCGGTGAAACCGTCACAAATAACCACATCAGCCTTTGGAGTGAAAAGATCACTGCCCTCTATGTTTCCAATAAAGTTGATTAGTTGATTATCATTCATCAATTGATAGGCTGCTTTGGTAAGTAGATTTCCCTTTTCCTCTTCTTCACCGATGTTGAGCAGGGCAACTCTGGGATTTTCAATCTTGTAAACTTCCCTTGCGAAGATAGATCCTAAAATCCCGAACTGATAGAGAACATCCGGCTTACAATCGGCATTGGTGCCAACGTCAAGGAGGAGTCCAACAGAACCATCAGTATGAGGTAAAATGGAGGAGATGCAGGGTCTGATAATTCCCGGTATCGATTTCACAGTTTGCATAGCTCCAACGAGCATAGCGCCTGTGTTTCCGGTACTGGCAAATGCATCTACTCCTTTACTTTTGAGAAGGCTAAAACCTTTTGAAATGCTCGAGTTTGGTTTTGACATAAAAGCACGAACGGGGTGATCGCCCATTGAAATGCACTCATTACAGTGCTCAAATGAAAAAAGAGAAGGGTCTACTCCTTCTCTTTTCAAAACTTTTATCGCCTGGTCTTCATCACCTACAAGACAAACGTGCAGATTGTCATTTGACTCACTCATGGCATTTACGGCTCCGATTATATTTACATCGGGCGCATGATCACCACCATGAATATCTAATGCGACTTTCACCATGTATATGTAATTCGGGATTGGTTATGAAAACCAAATTTACACAAGTGTTCCGAATTACACGAGTACGTCTTTTTCCATCACGACTTTACCTTTGTAGTAAAGTTTGCCTTCGTGCCAGTGAGCACGGTGATAGAGGTGTGGCTGTCCTGTTGTTGGGCATACAGCTACTGTTGGCGCTTCTGCTTTGTAGTGAGTTCTGCGCTTGTCTCTGCGTGTTTTCGATTGTCTGCGCTTTGGATGTGCCATAGCTTATTTATTTTCCTTGTTTATCAATTCTTTTAACTTATTCCAGCGAGGATCTACATCGTCCTCTTTTTGCGGCTTTGCTTTCTCGAGCTCTTCGATCATTTTTTCATTGCACTCGCCTTCTTCGTGGGTAACGGTCAACGGTACCTGTACACGAATGAGCTCGTAGATCATTTGCGATACGTTTATCGTGTGCTCATCAGTGGGCACGAGATAAAGATGCTCGTCATCGGGCTGTTCGTCTTCGTCACTGAACTTCACAATTAATTGCTCTTCCAGTTCAACGGGATAACGGACAGGGTCCAAACAACGATCACATGTTGAAATGAGACCTCCGTCTATTTTAAAATCCAATAGAAGCATGTTTGCTTCCTTTTGCATTTTTAATGAAACGGTGAATTCACCATCGTCAATATCGCTGTATTCAATGCAATCAAAGAACAATTTGTCAATTTGAAAATCAAAATTGTGCTCACCTACTTTGAGGCCAGCAAAATGAATTTCAAATTCTTTAAGCATTTGCCGCTTTTCCATAAAGGACTGCAAAATTAAAAACTTTTTGAGAAATAACGCTTTTTATTCAAACTTCTACATCTGTTGCGGCTGTAGTGGGTTTGAAGCCGCTTCACGATAGCGTTTTCGGCTTGTGTGAATATCGATTGCCTCGTAAATAGCTGCTCTAAAGGAGCTTTCATCAGCCACACCTTTTCCGGCAATATCGTATGCGGTTCCGTGATCTGGTGAGGTTCTGACTATTGGTAAACCTGCTGTGAAGTTGACTCCTCCACCAAACGACACTGTTTTAAAGGGGACAAGCCCCTGATCGTGATACATTGCTAAAACGCCATCGTACTTGTGATGCATCCCCGAACCAAAGAACCCGTCTGCCGGGAATGGTCCGAATGCATAAATACCACTTTCCATTGCTTGTTCCACAGCCGGAGTGATGACTTTGTTTTCCTCATCTCCTAAAAGGCCGTTGTCGCCAGCGTGCGGATTGAGTCCTAAAACAGCTATTTTGGGTTTTGTACAACTGAAATCCTGAATTAGCGATTTATTCATGATTTCCAGTTTTTTCAATATTAGCTCTTTGGATATTTTATCCGGAACTTCTTTGAGTGGAATGTGCCCGGTAACAACGCCAACACGAAAGTTTTCGTGGACAAGCAGCATAAGTGGGTTTTCTTCATTGGCATAGTTTGCCAAAAATTCAGTGTGCCCGGGAAAGTCAAAGTCTTTTGACTGTATATTGTCTTTGTTTATTGGTGCTGTAACAAGTACATCAATATTTGTAGCGGCTAAATCTTCAGTTGCTGCTTTCAGTGATCGAAATGCCAAATCTCCGGCTTCACGGGTAGATTCACCAAAATCTACACGAACTTCATCTTTATAGCAATTGACAAAATTGATCTTTCTTTTGTTGAGCTTTTCGGCAGTGTCAGTGATATTAAAGACCAGATCTTTCATATCGATCCTGTTCTTATAATAGGTTGCAGCTTTAACAGACCCGTAAATAACAGGCGTACAAATATCCATCATGCGTGTATCTGCAAGGGCTTTGAGAGCCACTTCAAGGCCTATCCCATTTATATCTCCACAAGATATCCCTATTTTGAGTTTGCTCTTTTTTGTTGGCATGCCACAAAGTTAACACATCATAAACTTCTTTTCATGTTAGCAAACGATACAATATAAATTTTCGTCTTTACAAAGAGCCAACATATTTGTAACTTTACCGTTCTAAATATTCGGAGCCAGAAGTTTTTATAGCGCATACTATATTTTTATGTTGAAAAAGTTTTACCTCTTATTCTCGATTCTGTTTATGTCAGTTTCTTCTGCATGGGCGACTCACAACCGTGCCGGAGAAATCACATATCGCCATATAAGTGGGTTTACCTATGAAATTACGGTAACGACTTACACTAAAGAATCCTCTCGCCCTGCAGATAGATGTGCTTTAGATGTCTATTTTGGTGACGGAACCATGGAAACGGTTTCTCGGGTCAATGGACAATTTGACCAACAGCGAAATTGCTACATGGGCGTTTCACTTGGTGATGATATAAAAATGAATAAGTACACTATCCAGCACACCTATCCTTCAGTTGGGCAGTACGAAATCACAATGGTGGACCCTAACCGAAATGAGGGAATCGAAAACATAGACAACTCTGTTCTCCAGCAATTTGCACTTAAAAGTGAGCTTTTTATTTATGCGAGCGGAGTACCAAACTCCTCCCCTGTTCTGACCAACCCACCGGTTGACGATGCGTGCTTAAGAGAAATTTACGAACACAATCCAGGAGCAGTAGATGCTGACATCAGCAATAGCGGCACAAGTGATAGCCTGGTTTATTCATTGGCTGTGAGTTTGGGGGATAGTGCTCAGCCTCTTCCAAACTTTGTTTTCCCGGATGAAATCAATCCAGGTCCCAATAATAATATTACAGTAGATCCAGAAACAGGAACTATTCAATGGGTTGTTCCTCAGCGCAGTGGTGAATACAATGTGGCTATTTTAATTGAAGAGTACCGCGAGGTAAATGGTAAAATGAGAAAAGTGGGTAGCGTTTTACGTGATATTCAGATCACAGTTTTAGACTGCTTAAATGACCCGCCTGTCATTACGAATACTGACGATACTTGTGTAATTGCCGGCTCTGTGCTGAACAGAACTGTTTTTGCAAGTGACCCAAATACCGGCCATGAAGTAACGATTACTGCAACAGGAGATCCATTTTTGGTACAGGGCAATAAAGCGAGTTTTAGTCCGCCTGCTCCTTCCCCTTCAACGAGCGGAAGCTTTAGATGGAACACACAATGTCAACATATTAGAAAGAAAGATTACGATGTCGTATTCAGAGCCGTTGACGACAATCCATTCAACCCAACTCATATTTCACTGGCTAATTACGAAACGTGGAGTATCAGCGTAATTGGTCCCCCACCTAACAATGAACAGGCCGAGCCAATGGGTAATGGAATTCAGCTCGGTTGGGATTACAACTCCTGCAACAATGCTGTTGGTTACAAAATTTACCGAAATGTAGATAGCCTCGGCTACACTCCCTCGTCTTGCGAAACTGGTGTACCAGCATCACTCGGCTACCAGGAAATTGCTGATATTGACGACCCATCAATCACGAATTATTTTGATGACGACAATGGTAACGGACTCAAAAACGGTATTCGATACTGTTATTTAGTGTACGCTTATTTTGAAGACGGATCTGAAAGTATTGTTTCAAATGAATTTTGTTCTCAACTCAAGCGTGAGGTCCCTATTATCACAAGAGTTAGCGTGAATAATACGGATAACCAAAACGGATCTGACACAGTGATGTGGTCAACTCCTACAGAGCTCGATACCACTCAATATACTGGCCCATACAATTACAAGGTTTTTAGAAGTACATTGATCAACGATTTTAGCGAGATTTATACAACTACAACCGAAAACAGCTTGAGTGATCTCGACACTACTTTTGTTGATTCAAACCTCAACACCCGCGATAACCAACACACTTACAGAATTGACATTTACAGTAATGGCCAGCGAGTTGGTAGCTCATCTATAGCTTCTTCGATATTCCTCGAAGGAACTGGACAAGACAACAAAGTGATCCTTTCATTTGATGAGCGTGTACCGTGGATCAACAATCAATATGTGTTTTATCGCTACAATGAAAATTCGGGCTTATACGACACGCTAGACACAACATCAGTCCCAACTTATACTGACACGGGGCTGGCTAACGGGAGCGAATACTGCTACAGGGTTCTGACCATTGGTGAGTATTCAATTGACAATATTTTGTCACCACTGAAAAACTTTTCTCAACAAGCCTGCATCATCCCTGAAGATAATCAACCGCCTTGCCCACCCGGTGATGCAATGATCGACAGTGATTGTGAGCTTTTCACCAACATTGTGGAATGGGAAAGCCCAAACAACCTCTGTGATACAGTTGATGATGTGGTTAGCTACAATGTTTATTTCAAGCCATTTAGAAATGAAGGTGACTTTCAGATCCTGGAAAATGTCCCCGGTCCTGAAAATACATCCGTTCGTTTTGACAATCTTGAAAGTGTTGCAGGTTGCTATGCCATCACAGCAATCGACTCATTTGGGAATGAAAGCCCGATGACAGATTCGGTTTGTGTGGACAACTGCCCTGAATATCGACTTCCAAATGTTTTCACACCAGGCGGTGACGGTTCAAATGATTATCTTGTTCCGTTTCCTTACCGTTACGTAGAACGCGTGGATATGGAAATCTTCAATCGCTGGGGCGAGAAAGTATTTGAAACAAACAATCCCAATATTCGCTGGGATGGAACTAATAAAATGCAAGGTGGAGATTGTCCTCCCGGAGTTTACTATTACACCTGCACAGTTTATGAAATAAGATTATCGGGCATTGAGCCGCGATTAATCAAAGGTCACGTAACTTTGCTCCGTCAGGAACAAACATATCCAACGGATTAATACAACATGTTTACAGGAATTATTGAAGAGCTCGGTAAAGTAACCGGGCTGGAGCGCGAAGGAGAAAATTTACACATTACCATTGAAGCCAAAATGACGCCTGAGCTCAAGATTGATCAGAGTATAGCACACAATGGCGTTTGCCTCACTGTGGTTCATCTCGATAATGGTCAGAACCGCTACACCGTAACGGCAATAAAAGAAACGCTTGATCGATCCAACATAGGGTTATTTAAAGAGGGCGACCTCGTCAATCTGGAACGGTGCATGCAAATGAATGGCCGTCTTGATGGCCACATTGTGCAGGGTCACGTGGATCATACAGCAACTGTCACCGATATCAAAGAAGTTGACGGAAGTTGGGAGTTTCATTTTCAATACGAACCAAAAGACAACTTAATTACGGTTGAAAAAGGTTCCATTACCATTAATGGAACCAGTCTCACAGTAGTCAAATCTGAAAAGGGAGCTTTTTCAGTGGCTATTATTCCTTACACGTATGAGCACACCAACTTTAAGAACTTTGAAAAAGGCACTGTTGTCAACCTCGAATTTGACATAATAGGCAAATACGTTGCTTCTTATTTAGAGCAGTCGCAAAATTCCTGACACACATATTACAGAAATTATACAAGCTCCTGTTTTCAACCTATCTTTGCGGGAATTATGAAGAGTGATATGAAGAACATCCGCAATTTTTGCATCATCGCACACATCGATCACGGTAAAAGTACACTTGCCGATCGCCTCTTACAGGAAACCAAAACGGTTACAGAACGCGAGATGCAGGAACAGCTCCTCGATGATATGGACCTCGAACGCGAACGCGGGATTACGATTAAGTCGCACGCTATCCAAATGAACTACGACTTCAATGGCGAAACCTATAAGCTCAACCTTATCGATACGCCTGGTCACGTTGATTTTTCTTACGAGGTTTCCCGCTCTATTGCAGCTTGTGAAGGAGCACTCCTTATTGTGGATGCCACGCAGGGAATACAGGCCCAAACAATTTCAAACCTCTATCTCGCTCTCGAACACGACCTGGAGATTATTCCGGTTCTGAACAAGATGGACTTACCGAGCGCCATGCCCGAGGAAGTTGCCGATCAAATTGTGGATCTCATCGGGTGCGAATACGAAGATATTCTCAAAGCCAGTGGAAAAACCGGTGAAGGTGTACTCGATGTGCTCAACGCAATCATTGAACGCGTTCCTGCTCCTGTAGGTGATCCGTCAGAACCATTACAGGCAATGATCTTCGACTCGGTATTTAACCCGTACCGCGGAATAGAAGCGTATTTCAGAGTTTACAACGGTGAACTCAAAAAAGGAGATAAGGTCAAGTTCGTCAATACAGGTAAGCAATACGATGCTGATGAAATAGGCGTGCTAAAACTCAAGCCCGAGGCAAAAGATAAAATATCAGCCGGGGATGTAGGATATATCATTTCCGGTATCAAAGTTGCCAAGGAAGTGAAAGTGGGTGATACGATCACCCACGTAGATCGCCCCACTGATAAAATCGTAAAAGGATTCGAGGATGTGAAGCCGATGGTATTTGCCGGATTATACCCGGTAAATACTGATGAGTACGAAGAACTGCGCGAGTCGCTGGAAAAGCTTCAACTCAACGATGCTTCACTGACATTTGAACCTGAATCTTCAGCAGCGCTGGGCTTTGGTTTCAGATGCGGATTCCTGGGAATGTTACACATGGAAATCATTCAGGAACGACTGGAGCGCGAATTCGACATGACGGTGATCACAACCGTTCCAAACGTGTCGTACATGGCTCACCTCAAAAGTAGTGAAGAGCAAACCATTACTAACCCATCAGACTTTCCCGATCCTGCGGATATCGATTACATCGAAGAACCATTTATCTCGGCTCAGATCATTACGAAAGCTGATTTTGTAGGCCAGGTGATGAACCTCTGTATTGAGAAACGCGGCATCATGAAAAACCAGACGTATCTCACACAGGATCGCGTTGAGATCATTTTTGAACTACCGCTTGCCGAGATTGTATTTGACTTCTATGACAGGCTTAAAACAGTTTCTAAGGGTTACGCTTCATTCGACTACTACCCGATAGGTTTGCACGCGTCAAACCTCGTAAAGCTCGACATCCTTCTCAATGGAGACCAGGTAGATGCACTCAGTGCACTCATCCACAAAGACAACGCATTCACGCTCGGAAAAAAGATTTGTGCAAAGTTGCGTGAATTGATTCCGCGCCAGCAATTTGAAATCGCAATTCAGGCTGCTGTGGGTAGCAAAATTATTGCGAGAGAAACGGTCAGAGCACTGCGAAAAGACGTTACCGCTAAATGTTACGGTGGTGATATTTCAAGGAAACGTAAGCTCCTTGAAAAGCAGAAAAAAGGGAAAAAGAAAATGCGCCAGGTAGGTAATGTAGAAGTTCCGCAAAGTGCATTTATGGCGGTGCTGCAACTGGATAATTAGTGAGTAAAAAAAGTGCCGGTTTATTTTTCTTTTTTAACATTAAGAAATGAAGAGTCATTAGCCGATTTTATCCCTGTAGCGTAAAATGTTTAGTTTGGTGTTTGTAGGTTGGGAGGCTTGAGGCCAAGGTTAAGGCTGAGGTTAAGTACAGTCCACTTCTTCATCTGTGTGAATCTGCTAAATCTGCGACATCTGTGTTCAACCCCAAGATGGAACGCTGATATCATTTATTATTCTGATTTTCGCTGTTTCATTTAAGAATACTTACAATCTATGGATTTGGAAGCTTGAAGCTGAGACGAAAAAATTGTTAGTGGTAGTTTTTAAATGGTTGAAAGCTTAGGATACAACAGGTTTTAAGCTAAAAGAGAAAACGTATCTTATTCATTCATGATGTCCTGTAAATGAATCTTAACCACTTAATGGTTTATTTTTATTCAATAGCTTAACATTAAGCTATTCATATCCAACCTTAGTTTAGTTAGATATTAAAAAAGCCCAATCCTTTCGGAATGGGCTTTATTGTATAAAATCGTTTTTGAAAGATTAGTCTGCTGCGAGTGCTTCGGCACCGGAGGTAATCTCCAAAATTTCTTTTGTAATAGCTGCCTGGCGAGCTTTGTTGTAAGTGAGTTTTAGCTCCTTCAACAAGTCTGTCGCATTTTCAGTCGCCTGGTGCATTGCAGTCATTCGAGCACCGTGCTCTGATGCGTTCGAGTCCAAAATCGCCTTAAAAAGCTGAGTTTTGAGCGACTTGGGGATCATTTCATCAAGAATATCCTTCTTGTTTGGTTCAAAGATGTATTCTGATGAAGAATCATCTGTCTCAGGAGTAACTACTGGTAAAAACTGTTCGATTGTCGATACTTGAGTAGCGGCATTCTTAAACTGGTTATACCCGATGTAAACCTTATCGTACTCACCGTTGAGAAAAGCGTCCATGATCTTTTCAGCAAGTTCTGAAACAACACCAAATTCGATATTGTCAAAGATGTCATTTGATTCCTGAGGAACAGAACCCCCTTCTTCGAGAAGCAGTTGTTGCTTTCTGAAGAAATCCTGAGCTTTTTTACCTACTGCCACAACATCAACATGAACATCACTTAGTTCACTTTTGATGAACTTGTCGATCTTCTTGTTGATTTGAGCATTGAAAGAACCACAAAGTCCGCGGTTTGATGTTACACCAACAATCAAAACCTTTTTCACTTCGCGTTCTTCAGCGTAAGCATTCTCCGATACGTCAAGGCTGGCACTTACATTACCCAAAATTTCACTGAGTTTTTCAGCGTAAGGACGCATTTGCGTAATAGCATCCTGAGCTCTTTTGAGCTTGGCAGCCGCCACCATTTTCATAGCAGAAGTAATCTGCTTGGTGGAGTTTACCGAAGTGATCCTGTTACGAACCTCTTTTAAATTAGGCATCTAATATCATTTTAAAGACTATCATTTAAAGCAATAGCCTCATCATTCAATTAATACTTTGCTGCAATATCAGCACAAACTTTCTCGATAGTCCCAACAGCCTCGTCAGTCAATTTACCAGACTTGAGATCGCTGAGTGCATCCTTATGTTGGTTACGCATAAGTGCGAGGAATTCACCTTCAAACTCACGTACTTTATCTACCGGTACTTTTTGAAGGAGACCTTTAGTACCACAATACATAATTGCAACTTGCTCTTCAACAGGTAGTGGAGAGTTTTGGGGTTGTTTCAACAACTCAACGTTTCTCGCACCTTTATCGAGTACAGCCTTAGTAGCTGCGTCAAGGTCAGATCCAAATTTAGCAAATGCCTCGAGTTCACGATACTGAGCCTGATCGAGCTTCAATGTACCAGCAACCTTCTTCATCGACTTAATTTGAGCCGATCCACCAACACGAGATACCGAGATACCCACGTTAATCGCTGGACGAACACCTGAATTAAACAGGTTAGATTCGAGGAAGATTTGCCCGTCAGTAATCGAAATTACGTTTGTTGGAATATATGCAGAAACGTCACCGGCCTGCGTTTCAATAATTGGAAGTGCAGTCAATGAACCGCCACCTTTTACTTTGTCTTTTAGAACATCAGGAAGGTCGTTCATTTGAGAAGCGATTTCATCATTGTCGATGACTTTTGCTGAACGCTCTAGCAAACGAGAGTGAAGGTAGAATACATCACCGGGGAATGCCTCACGTCCCGGAGGTCTTCTCAACAGAAGTGATACCTCACGGTAAGCAACAGCTTGTTTTGAAAGGTCATCGTAAACGATCAATGCAGGACGACCTGTATCTCTGAAATACTCACCGATTGCCGCTCCGGCAAATGGAGCGTAAACCTGCATTGGAGCAGGGTCAGATGCGTTGGCTGCAACAACTACTGTGTAGTCCATTGCTCCGGCTTCTTCGAGCGTATTTACAATTTGTGCTACAGTTGATGCTTTTTGACCAATAGCAACGTAAATACAGAAAACAGGCTCTCCTCTGTCGTAAAATTCTTTTTGGTTGATGATGGTATCAATCGTAACAGTTGTTTTACCTGTTTGACGGTCACCAATAACTAACTCACGCTGACCACGACCTACCGGGATCATCGCATCAATTGACTTGATACCCGTTTGCATTGGCTCATCAACAGGCTGACGATAGATAACACCCGGTGCTTTACGCTCGAGTGGCATTTCGTAAGTTTCACCTTTGATTGGGCCTTTACCATCAATCGGTTCACCGAGTGTGTTTACAACACGCCCCACAATGCCTTCTCCGGTTCTGACCGAAGCGATTTGCTTTGTGCGTTTTACTGTGTCGCCTTCGTTGATATCGTTTGAAGAATCGAGCAAAACAGCACCCACGTTGTCCTCTTCGAGGTTGAGTGCAATTCCTTTTTTACCTCCTTCAAATTCAATCAACTCACCAGATTGAACGTTTGTTAAACCGTAGATTCGGGCGATACCGTCACCTACTTGTAATATCGTTCCTACTTCTTCGAGTTCAGCATCGCTTTTGAAACCGGAAAGCTGTTCCCTTAATATTGCTGAAACTTCTGCTGGATTTAGATCTGCCATCGTAATGAACTTTAGTATTTCAGGCCCTTAAATGCGGGCGATATATTCTTTGTTTGAAAATGCCTGTTTAATATCTTTTAATTGAGCGCTAACGCTTGCGTCAAACTGTAAATTGTTAGTATTAAGGACGAAACCACCGATAATCTCAGGGTCAACTGTTTCCTCAATCACAATTTCTCTCCAGTTCTCGGCCTTGATGGCGCTCTTAATCTTCTTGCGCATATCATCACTCAGCTCAGCGGCACTTGTCACCTGAACTGTAAGAATACGCTTGTATATTTTGTATCGTTGTTTGAAATCCTCAAAAACTTCTGCGATAATATCGGCACGTTTGTTTCGAGCAAGCAATGTGATAAATCCCATGGTCAGATCCGAAACTTCGTCCTTGAGTATGATGCGCAATACTTCGTCTTTTTTGTCATCATTCACAACCTGGCTTACCATGAGTGTAGAAAGATCTCTTGACTCTGATAAAAGTGCAGTGATCTTATTGACATCTTCGAGCACTTTATCGAGCTGATCTTTCTCTACTGCAAACTCGAGTAGAGCCTTGGAATAACGTGATGCTGCTTTTGTAATTTTCATTATCAACTATCAGTTCAGGTTGATATTTTCAATATATTTCTCAACGAGTTTCTCCTGCCCGCCATCTTCAGCGAGTTTATCTTTGAGGATACGTTCAGCAACCTCAACAGAAAGGGTCGCTACCTGGTTTTTGATATCGGCCAATGCAGCTTTTTTATCTGTTTCAATTGATTCACGAGCGTTGCTTATGAGCTTATTCCCTTCTTCACGGGCTTGCTCTTTGGCTTCGCTTATCATTTTGTCTTTTGTGTCACGAGCTTCTTTCAGCATTTTGTCGCGTTCTTCACGAGCTTCCTGAAGGAGTTCCTCGTTCTTAGCATTGAGAGCTGCCATTTCCTTTTTGGCTTCTTCAGCAGAGTTCAATGCATTTTCAATAGACTCGTCACGCTCTTTAACCATGTTCAGGATCGGCTTCCATGCAAACTTTTTCAAAAGAAAAAGCAAGATGAGAAACGTGAGCGTTGTCCAAAAGATTAATCCTATATCCGGTGTAACTAAATTCATGGTAAATTACTGTTTCGTAAGAAAAAGTAGAGGTTGCAACCAATCGTTGACATCCTCTACTTTTAAATGTTTGTTGCTTTTTGGTTTTTAGCCAAGAGTTCCCAACAATGAAACCACAACGGCAAAGAGAGCCACACCCTCAACAAGCGCTGCAGCAATAATCATTGCTGTTTGAATTTTTCCGGCCATTTCTGGTTGGCGAGCAATCGCTTCCATAGCCTGTCCACCGATTTTTCCAATACCTAAACCGGCTCCAATAACTGCCAATCCAGCACCAATAGCTGCAATTCCTGTAATAGTCATAATTTACAATTTATAGTTTAACAAATAAATCCACAATTAATGGTGTTCCTCTACAGCTCCACCTATAAACATCGCAGAGAGCAATGTGAAGATGTAAGCCTGTAAAGCAGCTACAAGTAGCTCCAACACATTCATAAACAATCCAAAGCCTATCGAGATAGGCGAAATAAATACTGATTCAAAAACAAAGATCAATGAAACCAGTGACAATATGATAATGTGCCCTGCTGTGATGTTCGCAAACAAACGAACCATCAACGCGAAAGGCTTTGTAAATATTCCGATGAACTCAACGAGCGCCATAATCGGCAACACTGCTATAGGCACACCCGGTGTCGCAAAAATATGCTTCCAGTAATGCTTGTTTCCATTAACATTCGTCACGATGAATGTGAAAACAGACAGTGTAAGTGTGAAGGCGATATTTCCGGTTACGTTAGCTCCGCCCGGAAAAAACGGGATAAGACCCATTAAGTTGTTGATCCATATAAAGAAGAAAATGGTCAACAGGTAAGGCATGAATCTGTGGTATTTATCACCAATATTAGGCTTTGCAATGTCGTCTCTAACAAAAACCACGAGTGGCTCAAGGAAAGAAGCAAGGCCTCTGGGTGAACCGTTTGTCGATTTCCTGTAAGAACGTGCAGCTCCGCCAAATAAAACGAGCAACAACACGCCACTCAATAACATCATGAATACATTCTTGGTAATGGAAAGATCTAAAGGTTGTGCATTTGTAGGGTGATGTTCTTCATCAAAATCTAAACCGCCAGCTTCGTTGGCAACATAAATATCACTGTGGTGCATTATGTAGGTGACATCGCCTTTTGTTACGGGCTCTTCACCATGATGAAAAGCGCTTGACATGAACATATCTAAACCGCCATTGTGAAACAAGATAACGGGAAGCGGAATGCTGACAGCATGTTTTTCTCCGTTCTCATCTGTATAATCCCACAAGTGCCAACCATGAGAATCGGCAATGTGGTGCATGATTACATCTCCCGGATTGAATTCTTTTCCCTCATCCTGACTTGCCTGAGCCTGAATAGCTACGGTTGCAGACAAAAAAATAAGTACCAGCGACTTAAGTAAACCCTTGAAATATTGCATTTTGTACATTTATCCTGGTTGGACGTATCCCTCTCAAAAATTGCTGCAAATTTAGCTATAAAGTTTTACCCGCAAACCTTTTTCTAAAGGAAAAAATTTCGGGGTCTTTTTTCACGAAAACGACTGCTTATCGAGCAGCTTTTTGAGCAAAATAATTTCAATAATCATGTAAATGAAATAGAGCACCATAAAGTGGAGGAGAAAAGGAACGGTTGCATCGGTTTGATTCATGAACTCCTCTAATAAGAAAAGTGGGATGGCGATAATTTTCAACATTCCCAATCCCACGTATCCAAATCCAACTGACTTTGGTAGTCTCCTACTTAGGATGATGCAAATGTTGATCGTCAACACTGATATGAACCAGAGAAACAGGTGATCAGCAAATGATGGCGCTTTAAAGTTTGGATCTGACAGTGATAATTCAAACAAATCGCTGCCGAAATACAAAGCAGCTCCCAGAATGGTGAGCTTTATCGAAAAATTAAAATGTTGTTTCACTGTTTTAACAGGTCTTTCAGAACCAAATACAATCCGGCAAACACTCCGAATAATGAAAGTCCGACTGTAAACCAGGGTTCTGTATCTAGCCATTCATCGAGTTTGACTCCGCCATAAGCGCAAATTGCTATGGCAGCTCCCATTTGAATGGCGCTTCCTGAATACCTTATAAAGGAATCAAGCGGTTTTTTCTGATCGTTTTTGTTCTTTTTCGTCATTGCGTTTCATGTCTTTGACTTTTCCAGCAATCACGAATGTGCCTTCTAATTCGGCACCCGGCTCAACTCCAAGCTTGCCGTAAACGAGCTCTCCGCTAAATGATCCTGTAGCTTGAATAGAAACCATCTCTGAAACGGTAGCCTTTCCTTTAACACGGCCAGATATATTCGCCTTGTCGCATTTGATGTCGCCATCGATGTGGCCCGTGGTTCCGACCACTACTTTGCCTTTTGAAACGACAGTCCCTTCGAGTTTTCCGTCAATGCGAATATCACCTTCAGTGATAACATCTCCTTTAATGGAAGTTCCCTGTGCAATGTGATTTCTGGATCCCAGATCTCCTTCGTTCTTCCCTTTTGCCATTTCGTTCTTACTTTTAAACATTGAGCTGGTTATTTCGTGCAAATATAGTGATTCACAATACTCTTACACTGAGTTGGTTGAAAATCTAAATCAATTAAACTATTAATCAAACACAAAATTTTGTCGCGATTTCTACAAAAACTCAGTGTACTTATTATTGAAGAATTTTAAATATTCCTGTATGTCTTTGCGCTTGTAAAAAGTGGCGTAGTTGCTGTAGCTGATGACAAACCGGGGCAGCTCGGCCTGGTTGATCATGGCGAGTTTTATTTTGTCGTTACTGAATGTGCGGTAATAGGTCATGGCTTTTTCTCCGGACTCAAAATCTTTGACGCTTACCATTTGCGTATCGGGCTTGAGTTGAATAGGCTGTAGCTCCAGCTCGCTACTCTTGTAGTTTTGCCTGTTGAAATTCGATATTCCGATCCGAAGTGTGCGCGGATTTGCACTTCCGCCTGTAGGGAGGAAAACGACAAACAAATGACGCTCGCCCGGATTGTAGTTGTAGGTTGTGTTTTTCTTGGCTTTTTCCTGTTGCTCTTTTCTGGCTTCGGCAGCTTTTTCTTCCTGTTCGCGTTTTTCGACAGACTGAACAGCTGCAATCAACTCAGCTGCTTCCTTGCCAATTTCGGTGGAATCGTATTTGTTACTCAACGTTTGCAATTCGCTGATCATCGTTTTACGGCCCTTTTCCTTCCCTACTGCAAGTGCGTGAAGTAGCTCAAATTTGGGTCCATAATCTGTTTCGCTGTAAAGATCTATCCCTTTTTGGCTGCTTCGCATTGTTTGCAAATACAGTTCACGGTTGTAGTAACCGTAGGTTTTTTCGTAAAATTTCTTGGCTTCTTTTGTCAACTCGCTTTCACGCTCGAGGTAATATGGATCTTCAATTACCTTAGCGTAATCTGAGTCAGGAAACTGGTTGAGGATTTTTTGTTTGTACTCTTCAGATCGCGCACTGTTACCAACCGACTCGTGCATACGGTACAATCTAAAGTAAGAACCAACTATGTGCTTGTGATTAGGAAAACGACTGTTCAGTTTTTCGAGCGTCTCAATTGACTTGAGCTCATCCTCGAGTTTTTCTTTGTAGATGATTGCAAGCTCATAATATGCATCAATGATTTTATCATTTGCCGCTTCTTTCTTTTCTTCTGAGAATGGAAGATCCTTCAGGTAATATTCATATTGTTCCCAGTCATTTGAAGCTTTAACCGTGTCTCCTGAAGCGTTGACAAAAACTCCTGCAGAGTCGTTCTCGCTCTTACTTTCATCTTTAGCAAAATCTACCTGGACAGTGCTTTTATCTGATCGCCTCCAGTTGTCTTCGTTTTTACGCGAACCCCAGATTCGCTTAAACTCTGATGCTCCCAGGCCTTTGGCAGTGGGACTGTAGAAATACCACTTATTCCCGCCCATTCCCGGGGTTTTGGGGCCCTGGTTCATGGCCGTTTGGTTCTGACCGAAATCGTTTTGCGTATTGAACTCTTCTTCTTCGCGTTCTTTTTCTCTACGGGCTTCAATGATATCATCGAGCAGTGAAAGTCTTTCTTTCTCGGGCATGTTAGCCACTCTCAGCAAACTATCCTGTGTCTCGATTATATCGATTTGAGTAACGAGTTCATTCAGGTTGTTTGAAAGCTTGACTGTGGACTCGTACTCCGGGTGCTCTGAAGAGATAAAAGCCAACGTACTGTCGTAATAGCGCTGCGCGTTTTGGTACTCCAAATCGCCAAAATAAATCTTGGCGAGCTTCATGAAAGATTTGCCCTTTTGCTTGTTGTTGTTTTGGCTCACGCTTGCCGATTTCTTCAATAACTCAATTCCTTTTTCTTTATCGCCTTCCTTGAGTGCAACCTCAGCGAGAGCATAATAAATTTGATCGCGAAACTCGATGTATTTTTCATCAACCAGCATGTCATTGAGCTCGTCTTTCACAGATGACGCTCCATAACCGCCACTGTAAGACATTGCGCGTTCAATTCTCGCGTAAAAAACCTGACGGTAATCGCGGTTGTACTCAATTACTTCTTTGAATTTATCGCTTGCGTTTTGGTGTTCGCCTACCTTCTGATACAACTGACCGAGCAAAAATGTGAGCCGTGCTTTGCTGTCCTTATCCTTAGTCTTGGTTTTTGCATAACGCAGCTCGGGGATTGCGAGCAGGTAGTTCTTTTGCCTGATGTAGAGATCAGCATAAATAAGCCTCAACGTGATGAGTTGCTCCTCAGTAATCTTTGGTTTGCTCTCTGCAAGCCTCATGACCTTTTCTGCATCCTCGTAACGCTTTCGTTCGAGGTTGTTGCGGGCTAGCCAAAGCATAGCCGGGATCTGAGAGTCTTCGTCTTTGAATTTCTTTGAAACGTAGTCGAAAAAATTGTGCGCTTCAACGTATTCGCTTTTGTAGTAATTCGCTTTTCCCATCAGGAAATAGCAGTTGTCAATCCACTTCACATACTGCTTCCCACGCTTTTCAATCGAGTGATAATTGATGACTTTGGTGCATTTTTCAATCACCGTTTCCATATCACCGAGCATCGGTTGCCTGTTCTCCTCAACCGATCCTTTAAAAACAGGTAACAATTCATCGTAGTTATCTTCTGTTTCACGGAGATCAATTTCATCAAAACGCATGAGTTCTTTAGCGTTGAAATAGCCGTTGAATCGTGCGTTCACATTGTGAAAGGTGCGGTGTGCCCAACCCGTTTTTTCGGTAGAACAGTGCGAAAAAAACACACTTCCTGCCGTTACGGTCAGAACCACTACAATAAGACTCTGTATGCGTTGATTGATAGTCACCAAATTAGCTTGCTCTTGCTTGCGTTAACTCAAAAGAGCCAAAAATATTTTATTTCATTCACTAAACGAGCGTATTTCTAAATAATGTATCCTTATACTGTCTATATTTTTCGATATTTGCCTTTCGCAACGCAGTTATGAATCAGGATACAGAGGACGACAAACCCAAAAAAAAGGTTTACAAAAAACTAAAGAACAAGTACCGTCTTGTTATCCTCAATGACGACACATTTGAGGAACGGCTTTCATTCCGGCTCACTCCATTGAACGTATTTACTTACGTGGGGTTGTTGGTTATCATTCTCATTACTGCTGTTACTACAATTATTGCTTTTACACCATTGCGCGAATACATTCCAGGTTATTCTGATATCAAAACTAAACGCAACGCTGCCTATGCAGTTTTAAAAGCCGATTCTCTCCAGCAGGAATTGAATATGAGAGAGAGCTACATCAGCAACCTGCGTGTTATTTTATCAGGAGGCGTTCCGGTTGATTCGGCATCACAAGTTCAGGACACCAACATCAATGTAGAATCTATTGAAGACACGCGTACACCTGCCGATAGCAGTCTTCGACAAAATGTTGAAAAAGCGGAAAAGTACACGATCAACTCGGCTCTTAGTCCAAACAACACCGGTGGCGCTTACCTGTTTTTCACTCCGGTTAAAGGAACTGTCACATCATCATTCAATGCTGATGAAGAACACTTTGGCGTTGATGTGGCCACTAAAGACAACGAATCGATCAAGGCTGTTCTTGACGGAACAGTAATTTTCTCCGGCTGGACAACAGATGACGGTTACGTCTTGCAAATTCAACACCGCAACAACCTCGTTTCTGTTTACAAACACTGTTCTGTTTTACTCAAAAAATCGGGCGAATCTGTCAAAGCCGGAGACGCAATTGCCATTGTGGGCAACACAGGCGAAAATACGACCGGACCACACCTTCACTTTGAGTTGTGGGAAAATGGCAGCGCTCTGAATCCTGAATTGTACATCAACTTTTAGTATGGCGAAAATCAC
>NZ_JAVLBN010000024.1:0-32640 GCF_031581065.1 Salibacter sp. | reverse complement strand
GCGCAACTTCACATCTTTTCCGCGCTCTAGCACGATTGGCTTGTAGCCCAGTTCGATCAACCTCAGCGATGCAAACAACCCGGCCGGACCTGAACCGATGACCACGACTGGCTCTGACCGTGAAACATCCTGGTATTCAAACTGTGTTTGAAATTGCTTTTGAAAATGCCCTTCATCTGTGATCTCACAGCGCAACCTGAATTTTGGATTTTCTCCGCGAGCATCAATCGAGCGCTTGAGCAACTTCCATTTAAAATCCTTTGAGTTCAGCTTTTTCTCGAGCGCCATTTTGATTAGCTCATCGCTGCTCGCCTCTTGCGGAGAAACGAGTATGTCAACCGTTTTGTGCACTTATTCCGCCTCTTTAGGTTCAATTTTTCGGTCAGAGCTCTTCCAAACGAAGTACGCCCCGATAAATACGAGCGGAATACTGAGCCATTGGCCCATATTCAGGCTCATCCCGTCTTCAAAAGCCACCTGGTTTTCCTTGAAAAACTCGATAGCAAAACGGAAACCGAAAATCAACATAAGGAACCAGCCAAAAATCCAGCCTTTGAACTGCCCTTTTTTCTTTTTCCAATACGATTGATGAAGAAACAGGAAAATCAGCAAATAACCGATGGATTCGTAGATTTGAGTTGGGTGACGCGGAACCATATCAATGCGGGTGAAAATAACTGCCCATGGTACATCGGCCGGTTCACCGATAATCTCAGAGTTGAGAAAGTTCCCTAATCTGATCAGCGATCCCGCCAAAGCAATGGTAATCACAACTCTGTCGAGCGACCACAAAACAGGCATTTTCGCTTTGTATTTTGACCACAGCCAAATTGCCGTGATATTTCCCACAACTGCTCCGTGACTTGCAAGTCCGCCTTTCCATGTCATGAGAATTTCACCGGGGTGCTGGGAGTAATACGCCCAATCGTAAAAGAAGACGTGTCCCAGGCGGGCACCTATTATGGTTCCGACCATGACATAAATGAGCAGAGAATCCATCCATTCTTCAGGATAGTTTTCGTGCTTCAACATTTTTTTCATGAGGTTGAAACCCAGTAAAAATCCCGTTGCGAAAAGCACGCCATACCAGCGCGGCTCAATGCCTATGGATTCAAATAGTGAGGGAAACAAACGGGGATCAAAATCCCAAATTATGTAAGCGAGGTGCTGCATACCCGTTAATTGATATAATTTTGAACGAACAAAGATAGTTTATCAAAAAGAGATTGAGCTTTATGACGATGACACGCAGACCCAGAAGAAACAGAAAGAACGAAGCGGTAAGAGCAATGATGCGCGAAACACGCCTCACAGCCGATAATCTTGTTTACCCAATGTTTATCGTAGATGGAGAAAACCAGAAACAGGAAATTTCTTCATTGCAGGGTAATTACCGCTGGAGTGTTGATTTGTTGGTGAAAGAGGTTGAAGAGTGCATGAAGCTGGGGTTGCGCAACTTTATGTTTTTCCCAAAAGTTGAAGAAGAACTCAAAGACGAAATTGGCAGCTACAGCTACGATCCCGATAACTTTTATTTGTCCGCTTTCAGAACCCTGAAAAAGCACTTCCCGGAAATCAATATCATCACCGATGTAGCGCTCGATCCATACAGCTCTGACGGTCATGACGGAATCGTAAAAGATGGAAAAATCGTCAACGATGAAACAAATATCGTTTTGGCGAAAATGGCTATTGAACAGGCGAGAGCCGGAGCTGATATTATTGGTCCCAGCGATATGATGGACGGCCGTGTTGAAGCCATTCGCAATGCATTGGATGAAGAAGGGTTTGAAGATGTATCCATTATGTCTTACACAGCAAAGTATGCAAGTGCTTTTTACGGTCCGTTTCGCGATGCATTAGATTCTGCTCCAAAAGAGAGTTCAAAAGACATTCCCAAAGACAAAAAGACGTATCAGATGGACCCGGCTAACAAGCGGGAGGCACTCCTCGAAGCAGATCTCGATTACATGGAAGGAGCTGACTTCATGATGGTAAAGCCGGCAACTTTTTATCTGGACATCATTCACATGTTAAAATCAAACTACGATTTGCCAATCGCTGCTTACAATGTGAGTGGTGAAATTGCTATGTTGAAAGCCGCCTGTGAAAAAGGCTGGCTCGATTACAACACCGCAATGCCCGAAATGCTTTTGAGCATCAAACGTGCTGGAGCTGATGTCATCATCTCTTACTTAGCTAAAGATTATTGCGAATTGGTTAAATAAGGAATTGCTTAGTTAAGCTTTTTGGGCTTTTCCTTAACTAAGAAATGTCATAATTAAGTTTTTGGGCGTTTTTCTTAACTAAAATGTACTAACTTCACTTAGTCATTTGTTCTAAAATTAAGCTAGAATAATTTCTTCTTTTTAAAAACTAATTCCTAAATATCTTGTTCTTGTTGGAAAGAACATACGATTATGAATTACTTAGTAGCAGGCGGAAGTTCGGGAATTGGTTTGGCTTTGACCAAAAAACTAGCAGGTGAAGGACATACAGTATATGTCGCTTCTAGAACAAGCGACAATTTAGACGGAATTGAAAATGTGTATCATCTCGAAATTGATGTCACAAAAGATTTTGAAATAAGTGGTTTACCTGATGAATTGCACGGAATGGCATACTGTCCGGGAAGTATAAACCTAAAACCTTTTCACAGATTGAAAGTTGATGATTTTCAAAATGATTTTGAAATCAATGTGCTGGGAGCTATAAAATTAACGCAGCAGGTTCTCGATCAGTTGAAAGCCGGTAAAGGAAGTTTGGTGTTTTTCTCTACGGTTGCTTCAAAACTCGGGATGCCATTTCATGCGAGTGTTGCCGTTGCAAAGAGCGGAATTGAAGGATTGGCAAAATCTATTGCAGCAGAATACGCTCCAAAAATCAGGGCTAATGTCATTGCTCCATCACTTACTGACACTCCGATGGCTGGAAAACTACTCAACAATGATAAAAAGCGCGAATCATCAAATGAACGTCATCCGCTCAAGCGAGTTGGTACACCTGATGAATTGGCCGATATGGCTGCATTTTTATTATCTGATAAGTCTTCCTGGATTACTGGTCAGGTAATTGGGGTAGATGGCGGTATGGGAAGCGTAAAAATTTAACATGACTAAACAATCAACTTTTACAAAGGCGGATTTTGAAGAATTTCCATCTCGGTACAGAGCTCATTTTTTCAATGGATTAATCGGCTTTAAAAGTGCTCCATTGGTCGGATCCATAAGCGAAAACGGGGTGGAAAACCTCGCTATTTTTAGTCAGCTCGTTCACGTGGGTTCCAATCCGCCTTACATGGGCGTTTTGTTCAGACCACACTCCGTGAGACGCGATACTCTCGAGAATATCAGAAACACGAAGCACTTTACGATTAATCATGTGAGCGAAGCATTTTACGAAAAAGCGCATCAAACAGCTGCTAAATATGAAGGAGATGAAAATGAGTTTGAAAAAGTTGGTTTAACTGCTGAATACGGAAGCAACAAAGCCCCTTACGTCAAAGAATCTCTAATTCAAATCGGACTCGAATTTGCGGAAGAGCAAATTATTAAGGTCAATAATACTATTTTGATAGTTGGAGCTGTCAGCGAAGTGAGATTACCGAATGACATCATCAAAAAAGATGGTTTTATCGACCTCACAAAGGCAAATGTCATTGCTAACAGCGATTTAGATGCTTATTACAGCGTACAAAAATTGGGCAGACTCAACTACGCTAAACCAGATCAAAAAACGACTCACCTTCCTAAAGATCTCTTTTGATCATGAGCAAAGATAAAATCACCATTTTTTGGCACCGCAGGGATTTGCGAACTGACGATAATCACGGCTTATACCGGGCTCTGACCGAAAAAGAAAATGTGCTTCCTCTTTTCATTTTTGATCGCAATATCCTGGACGATTTGAAAGACAGGGCTGATAGGCGTGTTACCTTTATCCACGATGCGCTCAGTGATGTCAAAGCCACTTATGAAAATAATGGCGGTACACTCCTGGTGAAATACGGAACGCCAGAAGAGATTTTTCCTGAAATCCTCTCTGAATACAACGTTGAAGCTGTTTACACAAATCGCGATTACGATCCTTACGCCAAAGAGAGAGATGTGGAAATCAAAAAAATGTGTCTCGAAAAAGGTGTTGATTTCAAGACTTTTAAGGATCATGTGATCTTTGAAAAAGATGAGGTTGTCAAGAAAGATGGTGGTTGGTACTCGGTTTTCAGTCCTTATAAAAGGATGTGGTTCAACACGTTAAAGGGTGATGAATTCGATGCTTACTGGTCCAGTAAAAATTTAGATAAGTTGTATCGGTCAGAGCCATTGGATATGCCTTCGTTGAAAGAAATGGGTTTCGAACGGAAAGCTGACCACATTCCATCGAGCAGAGTTGATGATGAGTTACTCAAAAACTACAGTGAAAAAAGAGATATTCCATCAGTTCGTGGAACATCTCGATTGAGTGTTCATTTGCGGTTTGGAACAGTCAGCATCCGCAAAATGGCAAAAAGAGGAAAAGAATTGAGCGGATCATGGCTCAATGAGCTCATTTGGCGAGATTTTTACCAAATGATTCTTCATTTCAATCCGCAAATCGTTACAACCTCTTTCCGGCCAGAATACGATAAAATTAACTGGCGAAATAACGAAGAGGAATTTGAAACGTGGTGCAAAGGAGAAACCGGATATCCAATTGTTGATGCCGGAATGCGCGAGTTGAACGAAACCGGATTCATGCACAACAGAGTACGCATGATCGTAGCCAGCTTTTTAACAAAACATCTCCTTGTACATTGGACCTGGGGCGAACAGTATTTTGCTAAAAAATTAATAGACTATGAGTTAGCTTCAAACAATGGCGGCTGGCAATGGGCAGCGGGAAGCGGATGTGATGCCGCTCCGTATTTCAGGGTTTTCAATCCCGAGTTGCAAACCAAAAAGTTTGATCCTGATCTCAAATACATCAAAAAATGGGTTCCCGAATTCCAGGAGCTCGACTATCAGCAAAAACGAATTGTAGAGCATAAATTTGCCCGTGAGCGGGCTTTAGAAACCTACAAGGCCACTTTAAAGTGATTCCGTTCTCTTCATGAAATATTAACCCTGTGTTAAATTTGATGTTGAGCAATTCATTAATTTCATGAAGTGCTTTTTGCTCCGCTATCTTTGCCCGCAAATAAACGGGCTAACACCCATTAAAGATGACGAGTAAAAAGAGGTACGAGAAATTAATGACCATTTCCCATTTTGGTGGTGAGCTATTCGCGTCATTCCTGTTTTCTCTATTATTCCTAATTTTCATTTATCGATTCATATCGCCCGAATATGATATCAGCTATGCTGAGCTCAGCTTTTATGTTGGTTTGGGCTTTTTAGCTGCTATGTTTACACCAAGTTTCAGATATATAGTTGATGTTATTCCGTTAATAACATTGATCAAACTATTTGAAAGTGGCTTTTCCTGGAGGAGGTTACTCCACATTCCTTTTCAGTTGCTCGGTGCTTATTTTGCCGTGCAAATTTTCCTCATGCTCAACGAATGTTGTTTATCAAACATCGGGGAGGTTTATCATTTCAACACTATTCGATACTCCATTGAAAGTCCATGGGTTACAGGATTTGCAAACGGGATTATCGTAGCCATCATTTACTACATTTACTACATAATAAGATACGTATTTAGAGAAGTTGAATTTTCAGGAACCTTGTTTTTATCCATTTTGATCATGCTTTTATTTTTTGCGTCAGGATGGATAGCTAACACTTCTGTTATCAATCCATTTGCACTGTTTTTCTATGGTTTAGAAACAGGTGGTGCTTTTCCTTTTACATTACAAGAATTTACAATTCACGTTATTTCACCCATTTTCTTCCTCATTGTGAGCAGAGGTTATATCAGAATCAATCTTGTTAGAGAATACATTGATACTAAAATCAAGAACAATAAAATAGGCGGATTTAAAAATTACGATGTCTAAAAAGAAGGAAAAGCAAAAAGAAGAAGAAAAGGTTGATAATGGCCTAAATTACAACTTCACCTCGGCATTGATCGGTCGTAAACGTTACCGCATATTGCGGATGTTCTTCTTCAAAGAGCGTTTGTTTTTTAGGCTTATCGTACTTTTCATCATTTTAGCTGCCATCTTTTATCCATACCCTCGCATCGCGATGTGGGTAGGTTTTACATTTGCTGCTTATTCGGCAATTGCCAATGATTCCATTCAAACGATAGGAACCTTTATAGCCAGTAACGAAGATAGGCCCTGGTGGCAGCTGTGGCTGTACATAGGGGGTATTTTTATAGCAACTGTATTATTCAGTTGGATCGTTTACGATGGCGATGTTTCCTACCAACGATTATCCTCAAAAGGTTTTTCTGAAGCGCCTACAGAATTCCACTTCTTACAATTAGCTGCTCCTTTAATCCTCCTTATCATCACCAGGCTAAGGATGCCTGTATCTACGACTTTCCTTTTACTTTCTGCCTTTAGTGGCAGCGCATCTGGTATTATAAGTGTTACGCAAAAGAGTTTGCTCGGTTACTTTGTCTCCTTTGCAATGGCTATTCTTGTTTGGCTGGTTCTAGGTAAAATAGTCAACAAGATGCTGAAAGGAAAACCACATCCTTTGTGGCGTGTAGCTCAATGGATTATTAGTGGTGCCTTATGGTCGGTTTGGATTATGCAAGATGCCGCTAATATTGCTGTTTTCCTCGATAGAAGTTTGAGTATTTGGGGGTTTATCTTCTTTACCGGTTTTATCTTCTTTGGATTGGGACTTCTCTTTTATCTTAAGGGGGATAAAATCCAGCAAATTGTCAAGGAAAAATCACAGGTAACTGATGTTAGAGCTGCATCAATCATCGATCTTGTTTATGCTATTATTCTATTCTTTTTCAAGGAAATGAGTACCATCCCGATGAGTACAACCTGGGTTTTCCTCGGTCTTCTTGGCGGTAGAGAAATTGCAATGCAATTCAGTAAACACAGTTCTACCGGGCGTAAATCAATAGATACAATCAGGTTAGTATTGAGAGATGCTTTCTTCGCGATTATTGGTTTGTTGATCTCTATTACTCTCGCGATTCTTGTGAATCCAAATATACAGGAAGAGCTGAGCAAGTATTTCTCATTTTAATAACATTCAACCCTTTTTACTGGTAGCATAAATTGTACTTTCGCGACTTCATTTTTGCGCACTTATTAACATGCATTTTTATTAAGTATGACTTTTATTGAACAATTGAAAACCAAGGGTTTTAATCCAAAAAATGAAATACTTTCCGGATTTACTGTTGCTCTTGCGCTAGTTCCTGAAGCAGTAGCGTTTTCCATTATCGCGAATGTAAATCCGCTCATAGGCCTGTATACTGCTTTTATTATTGGATTGATTACTTCCATTATTGGTGGTAGACCGGGAATGATTTCCGGTGCTACTGGAGCTATCGCAGTTGTTGTTGTGAGCCTGGTTGCTCGCCATGGGGTTGAATATTTATTTACCGCAGTTGTGTTAATGGGTGTCATTCAAATTATCATCGGTTTATTCAAGCTGGGGAAGTTTATAAGGCTTGTTCCACACCCCGTTATTTTTGGGTTTTTGAATGGATTAGCTGTTATTATTTTCACTTCTCAATTCGGTCACTTTAAGACTATTCCTGAGGCCGGTGAAGCTTCATGGCTACAGGGAACTCCACTTTGGATTATGATAGGGTTTGCGGTTCTGACCATGGCTATTATTCACTTTCTACCAAAACTCACTAAAGCATTTCCTTCTTCTCTCGCAGCTATATTAGTAGTTTCAGCTATTGTTATTTATTTCAATATTGATACGCGTACAGTTGGCGATATCGCTTCTATTTCTGGCGGATTCCCGGAATTTCACCTTCCTTCAGTACCGCTGAATTTTGAAACTATTCAAATAGTTCTTCCTTACTCTATAATTATGGCTCTCGTTGGATTGATAGAGAGTTTGCTCACACTTTCGGTTATTGATGAAATGACTGAAACGCGCGGGTCTGGTAATAAAGAAGCTATCGGACAGGGAGTCGCGAATCTCGTGAATGGATTTTTTGGCGGAATGGGCGGTTGCGCTATGATCGGTCAAAGTATTATCAACGTGAGTTCTGGAGGTAAATTCAGATTATCGGGAATTGTTGCTGCCATCAGTTTGTTGATTTTTATTCTATTCGGATCCGGTTTGATTGAGCAAGTGCCATTAGCCGCATTGGCCGGATTGATGTTCATGGTCGCTATTGGTACATTTGAGTGGACGAGTTTGCGCATTTTTAGAAAGGTCCCTATCACTGATGTTATTGTAATGGTGCTCGTAGCCGGTGTTACAATAGTCTTCCACAACCTGGCAGTGGCGGTGTTAATCGGTGTAGTGATTTCTGCTCTTGCTTTTGCCTGGGAAAACGCGAAGCGCATTAGAGCTCGCAAACATATTGATGAAAACGGGTACAAACACTACGAAATTTACGGTCCGTTATTCTTTGGATCTACAGCAGTTTTCAACGATAAATTTGATGTTCAAAACGATCCTGAACACATTATTATCGATTTTGCTGAGTCTCGTGTTGCTGATCACTCAGCTATTGAGGCTCTGAATAAAATCACTGAGCGATACGCTAAAGCCGGTAAAAAGGTACACTTACGTCACTTGAGTAAAGATTGCCTGCGTTTACTGGATAATGCAAAAGCTATTGTTGAGGTGAATTATTTTGAAGATCCTCGATATAAGGTTGTTTCTGATAAAGCTCAACCAACTGTTTAATTCTTTTGAAGAATGAATACCGTATTCCTGATATTTTCAAGAATACGGTATTCCCATTTTTCAGCTATGTAATGAAATGTTTCTACGTTAAAGAAGGAAACATGGGTATAATCTCTGGCATAGTGCCATTTTTCAAAGCGTTCTTCGCTTATCCATGTTTTGGTCATTATGATTAAGAAACCACCGGTGGCTAATAGATTATCAAGTGTGTCTATCTCTTTTTTAGGATCAGTGAAATGCTCAAATGTTTCGGTAGAGAAAATGAAATCGTATTTTTTATCTTCTAACTTTGGATGATAGTAATAATCGAAATTATCACACTTTATTCCCTTTTCTTTTAATAGTAGCGAAAGCACTTTATTGAGACCAGATCCATAATCCAATCCCAGCATCTCATCGTTTAAATAGGGCAAAGCCGGTACAACTGCTTTTTTTAAAAACGATTTATATCCTTCATCATCAGGATTGTTTTCGTGTAAATCATAACGTCTCAATTCTTCCTTCTCAGAGATGAAATCTGCAGGATCTACAAAAATCAATTCGCAATTTTCACAGCGATAATAGGTACGGTTGAAAGGGCCTGCTACCTTGCGATCTGACCATTGATCACAAAGCTTACATTGAGCTCTAACCTCTCGATGCACAGCGAATACATTTACGCGATTCAGGCATAATCATCAGCCTTTTTGGATTTATTTCAGATCCACAGCTGATACATTTTCCAAAATCATCACTTTTCAAATGATCGAGTGCAATATTCAATCGTTTAATCGTGTTTTCAGCCTGGCGCAAATTCGCTTCAGCAACGCTTTTGTTGTTGATGGCATCCATTCGCGATACGCGACCATACGCATTATCAGGAGATATTGGTTTAGTTTGCTCTTTGAGCATTGCAATATCATTGGTTACCTTTTCCAGCTTGTCACGTATTGCTTTTTCGATTTGTGATTTTTGATCCCTATTCATTAGAAAAAAGATTTTTAGTCAGATCCCGGAGCAATTTTTTCCACTCTGGTTGCGTGTCGTCCACCTTCAAACTGATTGGTCAAAAAAGCTTTCACACAATCTTTAGCTGTTTGTTCTTCAATAAACCTGGCAGGGAGTGATAGTATGTTAGCATTGTTGTGTTGACGAGCCAATGCAGCAAGCTCAGGTTCCCAACACAAAGCAGCTCGAATACCCTGATGCTTGTTGGCCGACATATTGATACCATTTCCACTTCCGCATATCAAAACAGCCAAATCAAACTCTCCTTTTTGAACTGCTTCAGCAACCGGATGAGCATAATCAGGATAGTCCGTTCTCACATCTGTTTCAGGACCAAAGTCTGTAACCTTATTCCCCATCGATTCAATGTACTTTTTAAGTGACTCTTTGAGGTAAAAACCCGCGTGATCACTGCCAATCGCTATCTTCATAACACTAATTTACTGATTTTATAATTCTTGCAGGGTTCTTAACAAATTGTTTAAACTCATTGTTAATATCGGTTGATAGTGGTTCAAACTTATTATTTGCAAATGTCACTTTAAATTCGAATTGATATAAATGACCACACTAAAAAATTTTTACACGATTAGTTTCTGATGATCTCCTGACATTTCTTCAATAGGTAAAACAGGCTCTGACCAAAAATTTATTTAACCATTAAACGTTGCTAACATATTGTTAAAAACCCTCGTTTGATTTCATTTGTAGTAATTTAGATATTTACGAGTTGTGAATACACTGTTATGAAGTATTGAAAACACACAATTCAAAGTAAATTGCGTTTTATTTTTAAACACTTTCAACAGACTAATAGTAACATCTTATATTTTTAAAGAAGAATTAGAATAAACCTACAGAATGTTAAAAAGAGTTTTTTTAGGAATCGTTGCTTTCTTGTTTTTTCATATCGGTCAGAGCCAGGAAACCGATTCAACAGGTTACACTGTATTTCGATATGATAACGGAATTATTTCCAGCGAAGGCTATTTTAAAAATGGCAAACCTAATGGATACTGGAAAACCTACTACCCTAACGGCAATCTCAAATCAAAAGGAAACAGGAAGAACTTCAAATTAGATAGTTTGTGGCGCTTTTATCGTGAGGATGGAGCCCTTGAGCAAGAAATCAATTACACGGCCGGAAAACGTAACGGATACACGTATAACTACAATGAAGAAGGATTACTCGTATCTAAAATTCGCTACGATGATGATGTTAAACAGGGGTGGGCTACATTTTACTTCCCTGAAAGAAGAAATAAGCAGTACGAGAAAAAATTTGTTGATGGTAAAGTTGAAGGCGAAGCTTACGAATACAGTAAGGACGGAAGAGTAATTGCCATTTTAAAATACGAAAAAGGCTTTTTGCAGGATCGGTTTGAAATTAACCGTTACAATCCCAAAAAGAAGAAAACAGGACTTTGGATTACTTACCATGATGATATCGAAGAAACGAAAAAGGTTAAGCAACTGGAAGGTCGCTATGTAAATGGGTTAAAAAATGGCTATTTCCGTGAATATGACAGAAATGGTGAACTTCTATCAACGACTAAATACGTCAACGGAGAAGTTGTTAAAAATGCTGAGGAATTGATGAATGTTGAAGTTAAACAAACATTTCACGACAATGCACAGGTCGAATGGGAAAGAACTTACCTCAATGGAAAACCGCATGGCGTTTGGAAGAAATTCAATGATTCTGGCCAGGTTATATCTGGTAAAATATACGATAAAGGAAATCTGTTGGGAGAAGGAATAATCGATGAAGAAGGATTGAAACAAGGTCCCTGGAAAGAATATTACCAAACAGGAGAATTACGTGCTGAGGGTGAATACCTTGACGGAGCACGATACAAAAAATGGAAATTCTATTTCAAAGATGGAAGTTTAGAGCAGCAAGGTACTTACTTAGCTGGTGGAAAGCCTCATGGTATGTGGAAATGGTATTATGAAGATGGTGATATTCTAAGAGAAGAGTATTTTAGAAACGGTAAAGAAGATGGTGAAATATTGGAATACGATGAAGAAGGAAATGTTGTTGTTAAAGGTTATTATATCAATGGATTAGAAGATGGAGAGTGGACAATAATAAGTGGCAAGTACAAAGAGGTTGGAAAATTCATTGAAGGAATGCGTTACGGAGAATGGAAGCATTATTACTTAGATACTGAGGAACTCGCTTTTGAAGGTTCATTCATTGATGGATTACCTGATGGCAAGCACACTTATTATTACGATAACGGAAAAAAGATGCTCCAGGGAAAATACCAGGCCGGATTGAAAGAGGGTGTTTGGAAGCGATTCAATAGAGATGGGATTTTGATCCTGACGAATGAATATGAAGGCGGACAAAACGTTCGTATTGACGGCAGAAAAATTAAGCAATAAAAAAAGCCGCAGGATTTAATCTTTGCGGCTTTATTAATTTTTTTAATGTTACTACTTACCGTGATTTGCTTTCACAAACTTTGGTATTAAAATCAACGCCATTACCCCTGCAAAAATGTGCATAGGGATGGTCAATGCTGCGAAACCTTTAGGTACACCTTCTGGGAAGATAAATCCTATGGTTTCAGGAAATAGAGGGAAGTAAAAACTCATTAATAAGAAAATACCTCCAGCTATCAGGTAAATTTTGGTTCCTTTTTTGAATCCCGACAAGCAAATTAGATAATAAACGATACCAGCTACTAACATGGGGAAGAAGGAGAAGATTGTTACTGACATAGTATCAATTCCTCCTGGTACTTTATAACTGGTTGCCAATGGATAAATCATTATCCATAGGTTGTTGAGAACACCGGCTACTAAACCGGCAATCACCCCTGCGGTGGAAAAATTCCACAACGACAGGCTTTCTTGCTCTGTGTGAAGAGATGTTTCTGAAGTAGCCATAATCAATATGTTTTAGAACGATTAAACTTGAAGTTTTCCTTTCACAATTTAGGAAAAACTTTTTAAGCAAGCAACATAATTTCTTTACAGTGAATTAAATACGCTTTACATCTAAGACGTATAACGGGTGAAACGGTTGTTTTAGTGCTTCTCTTCCCTGAAGTAAACCTTGTAAAAATTCATCTGTTTTTCATTGTCAAATCCGCGTTCCAGATAGTGATCAACCTGCGATTCGTTGTTGAAATTTAATTTGATCTGGATCTGACCATCGAGCTTAATTGTACTCTTGATTTGCTTTTTGGATTCTTTTACTCGCTTCTCGTCTATTTGAAAAGATTCTTCTTCACGAGGTTCAAAGTGATTATCTTCCTGGAACTTTTGTTTGTAGTCTTTGAATTGCTCTTTGTAAGCATCTGTTTGTATGACTTCATCTACAAAATCGTCAACATCAAACTTTTCTTTTTCCTCAAAGTACTTAACCGTTCTGTCGAGCATTTTAATTCGCTCTTGTGGAGCTTCTTCTTCATTTACTACTTCATTTGCAAATGAATTCACCATTTCAAAAGTTTTAGCAGTATAGAAGCTGTCTGTAGCATCAGGAATCACCTGTAAAAATTTCTCATTCCAGTACTGTGTATCGTAAGCATTAGCATCAATTGTGAGCAATCTGAATCCTGAATCTTTTTCTGTGTTAAAGACTATACAACCTTTATCGAGTTTGTTAGTATTGATTCCTTCATCTGTTTTTAAGTTGATTTGGCTGTGACCATCAACAATCTTTAAAAACTGGTCTTTACTTTCATTCTTAAAAATTCCAACAGCTTCAACCGGTTCACCTTCAATTACCATGTTATCGAAGTAAGCCACGCAGCATTCTCCAGTTTTAATTTGTGGATGTGTTCCCTGTTCAAATAAATGACGGGCAATATGCATGGATATCTCCTCAAACTTTGATTGATCGTGAAATAACATTTCGCAATAATGAAAGAGATCATTTCGAGACGTCTCACCAGAATTATGAGTGAATTTGTAGAAATCCTGTTGTTTTCTGAATGGTTTAAAGAAATATTTGTGGAGTGAGTCGAGAATTTCTTCGTTTAATTCGAGCTGTCTTTCACTAGTGAAAAGCGACTCATTTCTCGATTTATTGCCCACTTTATGGACAATACACTTCAGTAATTCAGCTTCAGAAAAAACTACCATAATTTTATTTTTAGCAAATGTGGGGCAAAAATCAATAAGTTCTTCGTGTTGTTGAAAAATGGATTTTTATTTTTGAACCCCGGATTAAAAACAAGCGCACAATGAAGAAGAATAAAATGATAGGTCTCGTTATTTGGTTAATTACTCTTATAGTACCATTTAACATTGGTTTTTTATTGGAAATGGGACCAAACCTAATAACGTTAATTACTTTTATCTTAACACTTGTTGGTGGAGGTTTTGGCGCTTATTTTTTCTCTAAATCTTCAGGTAAGTCAGCTTAAATTGCTTTGAGTAACTGAATAAATTCCTGCTGGAGCATTTCACTCTTATTGGTATTGTACCACTTTTGAATCTTTTCGAGAATTACGTTCCAGTCAGATCCGTTTTCTTTGAGTGAAAGGTAGAGTTCCTGGCATTCTTTAGGTCGCGGACCCCAGGTGAATAATTCGTTGTAATCGCTATCTACTGCAATCAGCTTTGGTATTGCTCTACCACCATTCGTAAGATAGGCATCGATTATTTCAGGATTTTCATCTCTTAATACGTAGCGCGTTTCAATACCTAATTCACGAGCTATTAATTCAATTGCCGGAATATTGTGTGCTGCATCGCCACACCAGCCTTCAGTAATGATGAGCCACTTTTGGTTCTGACCATCAATATTCAATCCCTTTATTTCTTCACTCAACTTTAGGGTTTTAAACCAGCGTTTCATGCGTTTTTGGTTCATTTGAGTGTAGTTGATCATCGCTTCACTTTGATTGAGGCCGGTAGTTTTGTTTTCCTCTAAAAGCGATTCAATAAGATCATTGTAAGCTTTAAATGTGTATGCGTTTTCAAAATATTCAGATCCGAAAGGTGCTTTTTTCATGTTTCTTTATTTTGGGTACAAAATGAAAAAACCCGATGGACATTTTTTGTCATCGGGTTTACAGTTTTTGAGGTCGCGAGCGGATTCGAACCGCTGTACAAGGTTTTGCAGACCTCTGCCTAGCCACTCGGCCACGCGACCATGCGGTGCAAATGTAATAATATTTTAGCCTTGTACAATCACACTTACCTGCTCAACATCTAATTCTATTGGGGCTCTGTGCTTTGTTACTTTAACTTTTACATCTTTTGCCTGTACGTAATGACGTTTAATGGCGTTCAGTATGTTTTGAGCGGCTTTTTCAATCAAATTACACCTGTGTTGCATTTCGATGGTTACCATCCTGCTAACTGTCACATAATCAAAAGCATATTTTAAATCATCAGTTTCTATTGCCTTTGAAAAATCACCAATTACTTCTACATCAACGGTAAAATACCCGCCAACTTTAGCTTCTTCATCAATGCATCCGTGATAGGCATATACTTTTATTCCTTCAATATTGATTTGATTCATTAGCTGATCTCCTCAATTGCTCTTTTAATGCGAGCTTCAGTTTCTTCTTTACCCAGTAGCTCACAAATTTGGAATAGAGAAGGTCCCATACCTTTTCCGGTCAGAGCCACACGAAGTTGCGGACCCAGTTTACCAAAACCGATTGATTCGTCTTCTAAAATAGCTTTGAAGGCTATTTCCAGTTCAGATGCGCTGTAATCAGTATCACCAAAGCGTTCTATTACTTTATTGAGTAATTCCGGAGTGTTTTCTTTCCATTTTTTACTCACTGTTTTTTCATCGTAAGTCGATGGAGCCTCGAAAAAGAACTCAGCTTCTTTTAAGATATCACCAGGAAATGTCGCTCTCTCTTTAGTGAGTTCAATGATGGAATACAACCTTTCTTTGTCAATATTAATTTTACTATCAACTAGTTGATGTTCAATTAATTCAGCAAGTTTTTTATTGTCCTTGGTTCTGAGATATTGCTGGTTGTACCATTCTGTCTTTTTTGCATCGAACTTAGCTCCTGCTTTACCCACACGGTCGAGAGAGAAGGCTTCAACGAGTTCTGACAGTGTAAATATCTCCTGGTTTGTTCCCGGATTCCAGCCCAAGAAAGCGAGCGTATTGATAAATGCTTCTGGGAAATATCCCTGTTCGCGATAACCCATTGATACTTCTCCAGTTTCTTCATTCTTCCATTGAAGAGGAAATACAGGGAAACCGAGACGATCACCATCGCGCTTGCTCAATTTTCCGTTACCATCTGGTTTTAAAATGAGTGGAAGGTGAGCAAAAGTTGGCATTGTATCTTCCCATCCCAAGAAACGATAAAGTAAAACATGCAATGGTGCTGATGGTAGCCATTCTTCACCCCGAATTACGTGAGTGATTTTCATCAAATGATCATCCACGATGTTAGCGAGGTGATAAGTTGGCATTCCGTCACCTTTAAAAATTACTTTATCATCAATGTTTGAAGAGTTCACAACTACCCAACCACGTATTTCATCGTGAAAACGAACCTCTTCATTGCGCGGAACTTTCAAACGAATAGTGTATGGCTCGTTGTTATCGAGTTTCGCATTTACTTCATCTTCAGATAAAGTAAGCGAGTTTTTCATGGAGTTACGCGTAACGCTGTTGTATTGCCAGTTAGGCATTTTGGCCTTTTTGGCTTTTTCGCGCATTGCATCGAGTTCCTCAGTTGTATCGAAAGCGTAGTATGCTTTGTCTTCTTTTATGAGTTGCTCAGCGTATTGATGGTATAAATGTTTTCTATCAGATTGCCTGTAAGGACCATATTCTCCTTCTTTCCACGGACTTTCATCAGGTTGAAGTCCACACCATTCAAGTGATTCTTTGATATAAGATTCTGCCTTACCAACTAACCTTGTTTGATCGGTATCTTCAATCCTGAGAATGAATGTCCCGTTTTGTTTTTTCGCAAACAGATAATTGTAAAGGGCTGTTCTCACACCACCCATGTGAAGTGGTCCGGTTGGACTTGGAGCAAAACGCACTCTTACTGATGCACTCATAATTTATTTGTTTTTGAGCGCGCAAAGATATGAATAGAAAAACAGAGAACTAGAGGGTTTAGAAAGAACGTCTAATTCCGCCTCTACGTTTACTTGAATCGAATCTTCTGCTCAGGTGAAATTCGAGAAACATGTAAACATCATTATTCTCAGGATTACCTCTAATGCCGCCTTCGCCACCGCCACCATCTAATCTGCGATTAGCTAGTTCAGCAGCTACAGGACCGTAAGCCTCTCGAATTTCCTGATTGTCGTAGTAGTCTGTACTCACATCGTCCAGGTAATCAGTTGCTGTAAATCTCGCTTGTCCTTCTAGTGATATTGACCAGTGGCGAGTCATGCTGTATTTGAAACCAATACCAACAGGCAAACCAAATGTAAATCTACTGTATTTTCCGTTTCCTGTTTCTAGTCCCTGACCTTCAGTACCAAGAGGTTGTAGATCATGCCATGTTCCATTGAGTTGTGCTTGCGGATTAAAGTAAAGCGTTGTAAAACCGGTTGCTACATAAATTGAAAAATCTCCACCCTGGCCGTAATGGCGATAGCGTCTACCTAATGTTTTATTCATAGGAATATTTTCCTTGAGTAGATAAAACTCTATCATAGGAGAAAATTCAAAAATATTTGTTCTTGCAGAGAGGTTTCTATTCGCCCGGCCTGGATTTTCTGTGTATTCATCACTTGCCAAAGTTTGTAGGTAAGAAAAACTCATCCTTCCACTAACATAGTCGCTGATTTTGTAACGAACACCTACAGTAGCAGCATAATTCGTAGCTTCGAGATTCATGTCTCTAATGTCATTTCTGCCAGCTTCAGGTCCTCCTCCAAGGTCAGATAGCATTTGACTGGCTCCGCCACCAAAAAATATTTCAGTGCGGTATCTCGTCCATAATTGTGAATATGTTGTTGAGAATATTGACAATGCAACAACAATCAACGAAATTTGGCGTATGATTGAGATGCGCTTAACCATTTTGGGATAATTAAGGTTCATGTTTGTAAGGTTTAAAATTGTGATGGTAAGCGAGTTGAAAGCAGCAAAAGTAACGAATGTCTAAAGTAAATAGCAAATTAATTCAAAAGTTAGATGATTTTACCCGTAAATTCTATCTAAATGAATTGTTAAAGGGTACAATTATCGGTACGGCTTTATTGGGAGGATTGTTCTTAATACTCGCGGTTTCAGAGTACTTTTTCCGTTTGCCCGGTAGTGTTAGACTCACGGGATTAATTGTTTTCGTTGCTGCCTTTATTTTTGTGTTAATAAAATATATTGCTCTACCATCCTACAAGCTTTTCGTTCCTAAGCAGGGCTTGAGCTACGATAAAGCTGCAACAATAATTGGTCAACATTTTAGTGATGTAGATGATAAACTTTTAAATGCGCTGCTTCTTGTCAAAGAAGATAATAATGCTCTTGCACTTGCTATGGTTGATAAAAGAGCTAAAGAATTATCTCCTGTCCCTTTTGAGCAGGCTATCAATGTTAAACTGAACTGGAAAATTGCTCCTTATCTATTTGGAGTCATCCTTATTTGCGGAATTATTTATTTTTTAAATCCCTCAATTTTTTCCAGTTCCACTCAGCATTATATACAGTACAATATTCCTTTTGATAAAATGGCTCCTTATGACTTTCAATTAAAGAATACTGATTTGAATGTTAAAAAGGGACAAGATTTAACTATAAATGTAAGTCTTGAAGGTAAGGAAATTCCAACTAAGTTGTTTCTCAAAGATAGTAGAGGATCCTGGAGAATGGATCAAAAGGAGGCCGGTGTCTTTTCTCTAACGATTGAGAATATTGAGAATGATTTCAGTTTTGTTTTCAATGATGGAGAGTTTCAAAGTGAATCTTATAGTGTTAATGTATTAGCTGTTCCCCAACTCAATAGTTTCAAATACAAGATACAATATCCTTCACATATCGAAAATGGAAAGAGTGTAACGAAAAACGGCTTATCTGAAATTGTGATACCCGAAGGCTCGCTGGTTTCCTGGGAGCTCGATATGGAAAACGTTGATTCAGCTACGGTTCTGACCGATAATGCAACTAATCTTTTTATCGATAAGGATAACACAATAAAATCTGATGTTTCTTATGACCTTATTGTTCATGGTGTTTCTGTTTCTGATACAGTAGTTTCAGATTTTAAAATAAATGTAGAAAAGGATTTAGCTCCTAAAATTCAAGTTGAGATGGTGCGCGATAGTGTAAATCTCAATGTTTTCTATTTCTCTGGTGAGTTTAAAGATGATCACGGTATTAAAAGTATTTCTGCAGTTTTTGATAATGGACGGTCAGAACCGATTGAATTTGATGGTTTCAAAGAAGGCAGGTTCTTTTATTCGTTGAATATCAACGATTCTGCTTATAAAGAAGCAACAAACATAAAATTTAAAGTTTCAGATAATGATGTTGTTAATGGCTACAAAGAGTCTTTTTCTAAACTTTTCGTGATTGCAAAATCAGACAGAGAAAAGGTAAGTAAACTTCAAAATGAAAAAGAAAATAATTTAGAAAGTGAAATAGAACAACTTTCTGATAAAGCTAAAAAGTTAGACAAGAAGTTGAAGGATTTCAAAGATCAACTTTTGCAAAAAGAAAAATCTGACTGGAGTGATAAAAAGAAGTTCAAAGAGCTAATGAACGAACGAAAAAACATCCAGGAAGAGGCAGAGAATCTCAAAAAGAAGAATGAGGAACTCAATAACTTTAGGAAACAAAACACCAAACTCAATGAAGAAATTCTCGAGAAACAACAAAAGTTAAATGAGTTGTTCGATGAAATAGCTGATGAGGACTTTAAAAAGAAAATGAAAGAGATGGATGAAATGCTCGAAAAGATGAATAAAGAGGAACTTCTCGAAAAGATGGAAGAGCTTTCACCAGAAGAACTAAACGAGCAACTCGATCGCAACCTCGAATTATTTGAGCGATTAAAGGTTGAAAACGATTTCAATCAATTGAAAGAGGATTTACAAAAAATTAGAGAAGAACAGGAGAAACTTCAAAATGATGACAAAAGCTCTCCTGAAGAAAATGCTGCTAAACAAGACTCTCTGAACAAAGAGTTTGACGATTTCAAGAAAAAGCTCGATGAAACGGAAAAGAAAGCTCAAGAACTCGATATGGATGAGCTTTCTACAGGTGATAAAAAAGAGGGAATTGATAAAGAGATGAAGAATGCCTCTCAACAAATGAAGCAAGGCAATAAGAAGCAGGGAAAAAAGAGCCAGTCTAAATCTGCTGAAATGATGAAGGAACTCGAACAAAAAATGGGTCAATCTTTATCCATGCAATCCAGCAAGCAGATGGAGATGAATATTGAAACACTTCGTCAAATTCAAGAAAATCTTATCGAATTAAGTTTTAGACAAGAAGCCGTTATCGATTCTATGAAGATTTTAAAAAGCAAAGATCCACGTTATGTTTCAGTTATTGAAAATCAACATGATATTGGTGAGGATGTACAAGTAGTTGAAGATTCATTGAGAGCTTTAGCCAAAAAGGCATTTTTCCTCGATCCAATCATTAATAAAGAGATGAAAATCATTGATGAGAGCATAGCTTCAAGTGTCGATAATTATGCTGACAGGAAACAGAGCAAAGGGTTGATGGAGTCGCAGGAAGCAATGACAAGCTTCAATAACTTAGCCTTAATGATAGGTGAAATGCTTGAACAAATGCAAAAACAAATGTCCAAGCAAAAGTTTGGTCAGAATCAGTGCAATAAACCTGGTAGTGGAAAAGGTTCAAAACCCGGAATGAAGAAAATGAAGCAGATGCAAAAAGAGCTTTCCAAAAACATGGAAAAACTCAAAAAGCAAATGGAGCAAGGTAGCCCCGGTGGAAAAAAAGGAAAGAAGAAAGGTCAGCAAGGTTCACCTAGAATGTCTGAGGAAATAGGTAAAATGATGGGCAGACAAAAATCTCTTCGTGAAACATTGCGTAAGATTCAAAACGATCAAGAGGGAACAAAAGCAGGAGATCAGCTCAAGAAGCTCGATCAAAAGATGGAAGAGAATGAACGCGATATTTTAGAAAAGAAGATCGATGAAGAAACACTCCGCAGACAACAGGAGATACTGACCAAGATGCTCGAAGTTGAGGAAAGTATTCGTCAACAGGGCAAGAAAAAAGAACGAGAGAGTAAATCGAGTAATTTAACTCAAGAGACAGTTCCTGATTACCTTCAAAAATATTTAAAGGAAAAGGAAAAAGAAGCCGAGTTATTTAGAGGAGGCCTACTTGATTTCAATCCGTATTATCGCGGAAAAATTGATAAATATTTACTCGATGAATCGAATTAATATTTCCTTTCATTCTAAACAATCACTACCTTTTAATCTCGATGAAATTGAAGTTTGGATCAAAAGAGTAATCGACCGTGAAAAAAGAAAAACCGGAATAATATCTTATACTTTTGTCGATGATGAAGAGTTGTTGAGAATTAATAAAGATTTTCTCAATCATGATTATTTTACTGACATTATCACTTTTGATGAAGTTGTAGACAACACGATAAATGGTGATATTTTTATCAGCCTCGAAAGAATACAGGACAATAGTTCAGATTCTGCTTCTTTCAAAAATGAATTTTTACGAGTTGTAATTCATGGTGTTTTACACCTTATAGGTTATGACGATCACTCTTCATCAGAGAAATTATTAATGCGAGAAAAGGAAGATGATTACATTGAATTGTTCCACGTGAAACATTGATTTATGATTGATAGTTACGATGTAGTTGTAGTAGGTGCAGGTCATGCAGGATGTGAAGCTGCAGTTGGAGCTGCTAAAATGGGCTCTAAAGTTTTAATGGTTACCATGGATATGACACGAACAGCTCAGTTGAGTTGTAACCCTGCTATGGGCGGTGTAGCAAAAGGTCAGATCCTTAGAGAAATTGATGCTCTAGGTGGATACAGTGCAATAGTCGCTGATAAAAGTGCTATCCAGTTCAGAATGTTGAACCGATCTAAAGGTCCCGCAATGTGGTCTCCAAGAACACAAAACGACCGAAGCATGTTCAATAACATTTGGAGGTTGATGCTCGAGCAAACACCCAATGTTGAATTTTGGCAGGATATGGTTAATGCCTTGATTGTTGAAAATGGAAAGATTAAAGGTGTTAAGACTGGACTCGGAATTGAGATTTCCTGTAAATCTGTTATTGTTTCTAGCGGAACTTTTCTCAATGGTTTAATTCATATTGGCGATAAACAAATGGGTGGTGGTCGTTCAGGAGAAAAAGCTTCTTACGGGATGACCGAACAACTCGAAGAATTCGGATTTGAGTCGGGTAGAATGAAAACCGGCACACCACCAAGAGTTGATGGTCGCTCTTTAGATTATTCTGTAATGGAAGAACAAAAGGGTGATGAAGAACCTGGTAAATTCTCCTTTTCTGATGATACATCTCCATTGAATAAACAGAGAAGTTGTCACATTACTTATACAAATTCTATTGTACACGATATACTTCGAGAAGGCTTTGATAGAAGCCCTATGTTCAATGGAACTATTCAAAGTATAGGACCGAGATATTGCCCCAGTATTGAAGATAAAATCCATCGTTTCGCAGATCGAAATCGACACCAGGTTTTCGTTGAACCCGAAGGCTGGGAAACGGTTGAAGTTTACGTCAATGGATTTAGTACAAGTCTGCCTGAAGAAATTCAGTTCAAAGCGATTCGTGAAATTAAAGGTTTTGAGAAAGCCAAAATATTCAGACCCGGCTACGCCATCGAGTACGATTATTTTCCACCAACTCAATTAAAATATACCTTAGAAACGAAGCTAGTTGACGGACTTTATTTTGCCGGACAAATAAACGGAACAACCGGATACGAAGAAGCCGGATGCCAGGGATTGATGGCTGGTATTAATGCAGCATTAAAAATTCAGGAAAAAGATCCGTTTATCTTATCTCGGGATGAAGCATATATTGGTGTATTGATTGATGATCTTATTACAAAAGGGACCGAAGAACCCTACAGGATGTTTACCAGTAGAGCAGAATACCGAATCTTACTTCGCCAGGATAATGCAGACGAACGCCTCTCTCGCAAAGCACACGAGATGGGATTAGTAGATGATAGTAGAATCCGCAATCTTGATTCAAAGCTCGAAGGAAAGCAAAAACTTCAGGATTTCCTCGAAAAAGAAAGTGCTGTTCCTGAAGAAATCAACCCGATTTTAGAGGAAAAAAACACGAGCAAACTCAACCAAAAAGTGAAATTAATTTCACTCGTTAATAGGCCACAACTTCAGCTAAATGATATTATTGATGGATCTGAAAATCTTAAAAAGTTTATCGAAAAGGAAAACATCAATAAAGAACAAGTTCAGCTTTTTGAGATAGAGTCGAAGTATGCCGGATACATCGAGAAGGAAAAAGAGATGGCTGATAAAATGAAGCGTCTTGAAAATATTAAAATACCTAATAATATAGATTACACGAAACTGAGTTCTTTGTCTGCCGAGGCTGCTGAAAAAATGACAAACATTAAACCAGAAACGTTATCGCAGGCTTCGAGAATTAGTGGAGTATCACCTGCAGACATTAGTGTCTTACTCGTACATCTTGGAAGGTGATATGTTTCACGTGAAACAGCCGGTTTTTTTAAAATTGACCTCAAATGAGTGTCTTTGTTTGATTCAAGGTCTTCGCTAGTATTAGGTGGTTAATTTTTGATAATAATCAATTTTATAAAAAGTTAGTTTTAAATATTGAATATAAGCCAGTTGTACTTATTTAATTTAAATTTGACTGTTTTTACAATAAAAAAGAGAATTCAGGGTTAATATTGCTGCTATGAAATACCTGGGATATTTGGTTCTGACCGTAACAATTTTGTCCAATTCAGTTTTTGGTCAATCAGGAAACTCTGTTGGAACCTGGATAGATTATCTTCCTTATAAATCTACTTTCAAAGTAGTAGCTGCTAAAAACAAAGTTTATGCAGCAACACCATTTTCTCTTGTTGAGATAGACAAACGAGATAATTCGGCTCGTAGATTGAGTGCTTTGAATGGTTTATCAGAGGTTGGTGTAACGGCTCTCGGTTATGATCAAAATACAAATACTGTTATTGTGGGTTACAACAACGGTATTTTTGATTTAATCACTGAAAATACAATCTATTCAATTCAGGATATTGAGCGAGCAAATATTGCAGGTGATAAAAGAATTACCAATATTCAATGTGATGGTCAGCACGCTTATCTAACGACCACATTCGGCATTGTGCAATACAATATTTCCAGGAGAGAAGTATCAGAAACCTTCAGGCTCAACCAGGAGGGAGACCTTGCTGTTTTCGATGTGGCATTTAAAGGAGACACCATATTTGCTGCTACTGAAGAAGGGCTTTATAAAGCATCTCTGTCAGATCCCAACGTAGGCTACTACATCGCATGGGAAAAACCCGCTTACGATCCCGAGCCAAATACTGAATATGAATTTGTTGAGATTTTCCAAAACAAATTAGTACTCAACATACCCAGTGATAAATACGCTGCAGACTCAATTCTCATCCAGTCAGATTCCGGATGGTTTTCTCCCCAATTTCTGCAAGAATCAAACTTCTTTGATATCATCGCATATACTGATCAGTTATTACTTTCCCGAAATGGTGATGTTGTGATCGTTGACTCTGGTTTTCAGGTACAACAAACTATATTTCAGTACTATACAGGTCAAAGAGCGCAACCCAGGGCAATTGTAAAAGATGGCGAAAACAATCACTGGATCGCTGATGATCAACAAGGTGTGATAAAAGTGAAAAATCTAGAGGGCTTTGATCGATTTTTACTCGATGGCCCGCCCACAAACAACGCCAATGAATTTGCATTCGGCAACGAGCAAACTTACATAGCATCAGGTGCTACCAACCGGGGACTCGGCAATGAATACCTCAGAGAAGGTGTTTATTTCCTCAGCAATAGTGGTGATTGGAGCCAATACAGCTACCTGGATGATGATCGGCTCAACAATGTTTTTGATTACATCTCTCTGGCTGTTGACCCAACAGACGAGTCACACTTTTTCGTTGGCACAATAGGATCGGGAATTTTGGAATTTGAAAGCGAAGAACTCATTGAGATTTACGACAATGATAACAGTCCGCTAAAAAATGTTTCAGGACTCGATGATACTGTTGGAACAGATGTTCGAATAAACGGCCTCGATTTTGACGAGCAGGGAAACCTGTGGATTTCAAACAGTATTACTCAATTTGGAGTTGCGGTCAGAACCGCAGAAGGAGAATTTATGAGTTACAACCTGAGTGAGTACCTCGACTCCGAAGCCGCATCTGGAGATATTATCGCTTCACAAACAGGATACAAATGGATGCTCTTACCCAATAAAGGAAAAGGAATCCTCGTATTTGACGACAATGGAACACCGCTCAACACACAAGACGATCGGGCTAAAATACTCAACTCAGCAGGTGGAAATGGAGGGCTGCCCTCAACCAATGTTTACTCAATGGAAGAAGATCTCGAAGGCCGAATTTGGGTTGGTACAGATCAGGGAGTTGTGGTTTTCTATTCTCCGGGAAGTGTTTTTGAACAGGGAGTAAACTTTGATGCTCAACGAATATTCGTAGAAGTTGATGGCGTCACAAATTACCTTCTCGAAACAGAAGTTGTCACCACAATTGCTATTGATGGGGCAAACAGAAAATGGTTTGGAACACAGAGCTCAGGAGTTTTTCTCATGAGTGAAGATGGGAGTGAAGAGATATTCCATTTCACAAAAGAAAATAGTTCGCTCATCTCTAATGAAATTGTGGATATAGGCGTAAATCCATTCAACGGTGAAGTGATGATTGCCACTGGAGATGGAGTTGTCGCTTATAAAGGAACAGCAACTGAAGGCGATCCGCTTTACCAAGATGTTTACGCCTATCCGAACCCGGTGAGTCCCGGGTTTACCGGAAACATAGCGATTAAAGGGTTGGCGCCAAACTCAGCAGTAAAAATCACTGATATCAACGGAAACCTCGTATTCGATACTTATGCTGATGGCGGACAGGCAATTTGGAATGGTAAAAACATGAATGGTAGCCCTGTTCCGGCTGGTGTTTATCTTGTTTTCGCTTCAGATTCAGAAGGGCTTGAAGCAGCAGCAACCAAGATTTTGATCAATCGCTAAACATGATCACAAAACAGCTCGGATTTGTCATCAATCGAATTCAGTACAGCGAATCGAGTATTATCGTTAGAGTGTTTACTCGTGACTTAGGACTGAAGTCTTTTCTCGTTCAGGGAGTTCGCAAGAAAAAAGCCAAAACGAAGGCAAACCTTTTTCAGCCGTTATCGCTCGTAGAAATAACGTTCAGATACAAGGAAAACGCGAATATGCATCGTGCAAATACCTGCTCGCTCTCTACAACCTATTCCACCATTCCATATGATTTCCTCAAATCATCTCAGGCTATTTTCCTGGCAGAGTTGCTTTACAAAAGCCTTCAGGAATCAGATCCGCATGTCGATTTGTTCGACTGGCTGCGTATTCACCTCGTTTGGTTTGACGGATCTGAAGAGGGAATTGCCAATTTTCACTTGTTTGCCGGTTGGCATATCACGCGGTTTTTGGGAATCATGCCTGAGACTGGCTCTGACCATTACTTTGATTTGCTCAACGGGAATTTCACGCATGAAAATACAGGTCAGTATTCGGTTGATAAAGAGTATAGCGATGCTGTGAAATATCTCTTGTTAACGAGTTTTGAGGATATGCACGAACTCAAGCTCAACCGACAAACAAGGCAGGTATTGCTCGATCAACTGATTATGTACTACCAGCTCCATCTGGAAGGTGTCCGCGAAATAAAATCAAAAACGATTTTGCAGGAAGTGATGGATACGCTTTAAAATCTTTTGCATCAAGCCAAAGAGAAAAACACTACTAATCTACTTGCTTCAGTGAACAGGCAATCCGTTTTCTCTCCACATCAACACCAATTATTTTCACTCTAACCTGTTGATCGAGGTGTAAATGTTGGGTAGGATCATCTACGAACTCGTTTGCGATTTCGCTCACGTGAATCAACCCGTTTTGCTTGATGCCGATATCCACAAAAGCACCAAAATTGGTGAGGTTGGTGACAATTCCCGGCACGATCATTCCTTCTTCAACACTTTCAATCGATTTGAGCGATTTATCGAACTCAAACATTTTGGCTTTTTTACGCGGATCTCTTCCCGGTTTTTTGAGCTCTTCCACGATGTCTTTCAAAGTGGGAAGCCCAACTTCCTTATTCACAAAATTGGTCAGATCCAGTTTTTCCAAAAGTTCGCGGTTACCAGCGAGCTCCTCGGTTCTGACCGATAAGCTTTTCGCCATCTTTTTCACGATGTCGTAACTCTCTGGGTGTACAGCGGTATTGTCGAGAACGTTTTCGCCATTCCTGATGCGTAAAAAGCCTGCGCATTGTTGAAATGCTTTTGGTCCGAGCCCACTTACCTCTAAAACCTCTTTTCGGTTCTTAAAACCGTTTATTTTGCTTCGGTGCGTTACGATCTTTTGAGCGCTGCCTTTGTTGAGTCCGCTCACGTACTGCAACAGGTACTCACTCGCAGTATTTAATTCCACACCAACCTGATTTACAGTGTTGATAACAGTTTGATCCAGTGCCGATTGAAGCATTTTTTGATCCACATCATGTTGATATTGCCCCACGCCAATTGATTTGGGGTCAATTTTCACCAACTCTGCAAGGGGATCTTGTAACCTTCGCCCGATGCTCACAGAACCTCTTACCGTTACATCGTATTTTGGAAATTCTTTCCTGGCAATTGAACTGGCAGAATAAACTGAAGCTCCGGCTTCATTCACCACAAAAACCTCCACATCTTTTTCAAACCGAACGCCTTTGACCAGAATTTCAGTTTCTCTGCCTGCCGTTCCGTTACCGATGGCAATTGCATCGATTTTAAAGGTGTTGACGAGCTGATTGATTTTCGACTTTGCCCGTCCTTTTTCGTTTTGTGGCGGGTGTGGATAAATGGTTTCGTTGTGGAGCAAATCTCCGTGTTCATCGATACACACGAGTTTACATCCGGTTCTGAAACCGGGATCGATAGCGAGTGTTCTTTTTTCACCAATCGGAGCAGTGAGCAAAAGTTGCTGGAGGTTGGTCTTGAAAATATTAATAGCCTGCTGATCGGCTTTTTCTTTTGACTTTGCTGCAAACTCGTTTTCCAGCGAAGGTTTTAAAAGTCTTTTGTAAGCATCTTTAATAGCGAGTTCTATCTCTTCACGACAAGCCGAGTCGCGCTTGACAAAGAATCGCTCCATGAACTGCTGTGCTCGCTCTTCATCGATTTCAATTTTCACGCGAAGGAAGCCTTCGTTTTCACCTCTGCGCATTGCGAGTAAACGGTGAGATGGAATTTTAGATAGCGTTTGCTGCATATCCCAGTAATCGCGGTATCGTTCAGCTTCCTCTTTCTTTGACTTCACGACTTTCGATTCTATACGGGCAAACTTTTCAAACATCTCGCGCAATCGCTGGCGGACGATCGAGTTTTCACTCATCCATTCTGCCACAATATCTCGCGCTCCCTGAAGTGCATCATTGACACTTTCAAATTGATCACTGACGAATCGCTGTGCCTTATTTTCGAGATCAGGGTCGCGTTGTGCCATCATCATTTTAGCCAGCGGCTCAAGTCCGGCTTTTCGTGCTTTCTCAGCTTTAGTGGCTCGTTTCGTTTTGTAAGGAAGGTAGAGATCTTCGAGTTCCTGCTCAGTTTGTGCCGACTCAATTTCTTTTTTCAGTTCATCGGTCAGAACCTCTTTCTCAGCCAGCGTTTCCAGGATGTACTTCCTGCGTTTTTCAAAGTTTTGGATGCGCTCGTGCTCATTGACGATCTTTTCCAGTTGCGTTTCGTCAAGTCCGCCAGTGACTTCTTTCCTGTATCGCGCCACGAACGGAATTGTAGCCCCGTCATCAAAAAGGGCCAGCGTCTTTTTAACCTGATTTTCCGGAATATTTGTGATTTGGCTAATTGCCGAAATGATTGACATAAGAGAGAGTTAAAATTCTAAGCAATAATGGAAAAAAGTTTTAAGTTGGGTAAATATGAAAAGCTAAAAGTATATCAGGTAGTTCAATAGTAAGGTGTTGAATTTTATATTTGTTTTAACACAAACTTACTGGCATCTAATTTTAGAGTTGAAAACCTGATAACCAATTGAAAAAATTCCACTGAGAAAAAATGAGTAGTGAAGCAGAACAAAATATTATTATTTACAACACGAATGATGGTAAAGCATCTGTGGCCTTATATGCTAAAGGTGGCAATGTATGGATGAATCAGCAGCAACTTGCTGAGCTTTTTGACACCTCTATACCTAATATCAGCATGCACGCGTCTAATATACTGAAAGAAAAAGAGTTAGATAGAAAATCAGTTATTAAGGATTACTTAACAACTGATCAGCAACCTTATCTCAATCAAACCTTAGGCAGCGAAACAGCTTCGATAAAACGTTCAATATTTTTCTTGCTACCGGTAATGTAGAGCAAGTCGTCACGCTTGATTTTGGTCGATGGTTTGATACTCGACCTCAATTCGTTTTTGCGCATCAGCGCGATGATTGAAACTCCAAATGCCTTTCGAACCTCAGCACTTTCAACGGTTTTCCCTTCAACTAAACCGCCTTCACGCGAAACACGAACACACTCTATGTTGAGCCTCGGCAACACATCACCGGAGTTTGCTTTGAGGTGCGTTTTGGGTCTGAACATTTCGTAGTTATCGGATCTGATCGTGTTGATCATCGTGTCAATATTATCGATCGGAACCAGGAAGCGATGCATAACGCGGGAGAAAATTTCGATGCTGGTTTCAAATTCCTCGGGAATAACTTCATCAGCTCCCATTTCTATTAGCGAATCGATGTCTTTCACATAACGGGTTCTGATGATGAGGTGAACCTGTTGAGAAATATTCCTGATTGCCGATGTTATTCCTTTAATCGCCTGTGAGTCTGAAATGGCAACAACTACAACTCTTGCCTCTTGTACGTGGCAATGCTTGAGGATGTGATCGTGAGAGGCATCCCCGTATAAAATGGGCTCTCCTTTTTCTTGTTCCTCCTGCACAACATCGGCATTGAACTCGATAATGATGTAAGGAATTTTAGCGTATTTAGCGGCCCGTGCAACATTTTTTCCGTTCACACCAAAACCCACAATTATGAGGTGATCAGATAATCCCTCATCCACAGGATCTTTGCGTTTTTGTTTTTGAGCAGCCGTTTGCCAGTTCATTACGCGCTTCCTGAACTGCGTTCCCATGAACAGAGCTGAAATTTTTTGGCCTTTCATAATCGCAACGGGCGTAATTGCCATTGAAGCGATTGAAACTGAAAGGAAATACTGGTAGTTTGTTTCGCTGAGCAAGCCGTTTGAAATACCAAATTCTGATAGGATGAAAGCAAACTCCCCAACCTGGAAAAGAGTGAGCCCGGTGAGAATAACCGTCCTGGGGCTGTAGTTTAAAACTCTGGCCGCAAATCCGGCAATGACTGCTTTGGTAATGATGACTAAAATGGTCAGAACCAAAATTAACCCTACGTGATCAAGAAAGAAACTGATGTTCAACAGCATCCCGATCGATACGAAAAACAGACTGGTAAAAAGCTCTCTGAATGGCAAAATAATACTCGTTGCCTGATGACTGTAATCCGATTCCGAAATGATGAGCCCTGCAAGGAAAGCTCCCAGTGCGAGTGATAGTCCGGCCTGTGAAGTCGTCCAGGCTACAGCAACGCAAATAACAACCGTGGTGAGCAGGAAGAGCTCCTTGCTTTTTGTTCGCGCAACTTCGTGTAAAAGCTTTGGAATCACATACCGCGCCCCGATGTAGGTAACAGCTAATACGATGAGTGATTTCACGAGAAGATTGAGCAAAGCAGTTGTGACATCAGCTGTATTACCGGCTATGATTGGCGTGAAGAGCATCATGGGAACCACAATGACATCCTGAAAGATGAGCACACCTAATGACATTCTGCCGTGCGGAAGATTGATTTCATTGCGCTCTGCCAGTAGCTTGAGCACGATAGCCGTACTACTCAACGAAAAGAGGAAGCCGGTAAATACGGCTTCAGACCATGAAAAATCGAGCAGAATAAAAACAAGCGCTGTAACCATGATAGTCAGACCCACCTGAATACCGCCACCAAAGAAAACAGTCTTTTTAATAGAGGCGAGTTGCTTGAGTGAAAACTCAATCCCGATGACAAAAAGCAGCAGAATTACACCGATTTCAGAGAGGACTTCAACTTCGTGCGTTGCTTTTACGAGGCTGAGGCCGTTTGGTCCGGCTATGATTCCGGTCGCTAAAAAACCCAGTACTGAAGGCAGTTTTAGCCTGTGAAACACCAGTACAACAAATACCGATAGAGCAAAAATGATGAGGATGTCCTGCAGAATAGGTATTTCCATTGAGATTGTTTTGGCAATTCAAAGCTAATACAACTGAGGGTTTCGCAGGATATGAAAAGGCTAAATCAGGACAAACGCGCTTTAATTGGTTGAGTTTGTTAGTAGAGAGGAAAAGTATAATAAAACCACTAAAAGTGAAAAATTCATTAATTTTACTTTATACAAGACAATTAACCAATAATGCAACCTAGAGAATTGAAGAATATAGATGTTGATAATAATAGAAAGCTGAATTTTTTAAAGCCATTATATGTGATAGTCCTATTAATTGCTTTTTTACACATTTCATGTGATGATAAAGTAAAAAAGGAGCTCTATAAGGATGGGAAATTAAAAAAAGTGATTTATTTATCTGATGGAGAGGGTTATAAGATTGAGAACTACGCTACGAAAGGTATTCTAACTGCGGAGTATGAGATTAAGAATGATCAGAAACACGGAATGGCAAAATTGTACTTTATGGATGGGAGCATTAAGAGTTCCTTAAAGTATAAGAATGGTGAAAAGCATGGTATATGCTATTTGTACAATAAAAATGGAGGGGTATTCAAAAAGTTTGAGTTTAAAGAAGGTGAATTAGTCAAAGAATTTCCTGAACCAGAATAGAGCTCAGTGTTTTTAAGATACCGTTACCACATGATTAGAGATAGCGTATCGTTTCAAGTAATTTGTCTACAAACCACGCGATGAAATCGCGCGGTAGCGGAGCAATACAATCAAAGCTTGTAAGCTATACCAACACTTAAATTTATAGTTCCAATACTCTGTTCCCAAGTACTTGTTGATGTATTGCCATCACTAGTTTTAGTTTCAACTTCCGAAAACTCAGGTCCTGTGCCTAAATAATCTAAATTGGTCAGTAAACTTATGTTATCGCCAACACCAAATTGAAATCCAGCACCTACGAGATAGGCAAAGGCAGAAGCGTCAGCACTTTCTTGCTCTATCCAAACTGTATTACCGTTAGCGCTTCCTGTTACGTCTAATTTAGGCGAGGATGCACTTGCAAAACCAATCATTGCTCTGGTATCAAAACTGATGTTATCTGATACGGGAAAAGATCCATACCCACCAAACATAAAAGCTCCAATTCGCCATAGCGTATCGTGTGGTTTCAATTCTCATTAGCTTTCCTTAATTTAGCCGATTGCCTAATGAAAAACCACATATTATGTCGATAACCCTAACCCAAAATGCCGAGTTATTGATGGAATACGTCAATAAAACCGGCAAAAACATCTTTTTGACCGGCAAGGCCGGAACAGGAAAAACGACTCTGCTCAAGCATTTGCTGGCAACGACCTACAAAAAAAATGTCGTGGCTGCACCAACCGGAGTAGCTGCCATCAATGCCGGAGGTGTCACGCTGCACTCTCTTTTCCATTTGCCG
>NZ_JAVLBN010000023.1:0-33340 GCF_031581065.1 Salibacter sp. | reverse complement strand
ACTTATTTTAACTTTGACATACAAAACAACGTAATTACAGATAACCCAAGTAGGCCATCGTCACCCTATACGAATCACCAACTTTTTAAAGGAGTTACCTTCAAAAACACATCCCAATTTAGGGAAGTAGTATTTAAGATAGATCCTCAGTTTTTATTGTCAGATATTCCTAATTCTAATGAATATACGAATGGTTCCTTCCAAATAGACTTTGGAGATGGAAATGGATTTCAAACAATCAGCGGAGGTTCAATCAACTACATACCTGTAACTTATCCATCAAAAGGAACATATGAGATTACTTACAGGATTCACAATACAGAAGAACAGTTTACATTTAAAAAGAATCACTCCGCCTTTAAAGTTTCTTCTAATGATATACCGAAACTCCCAAGTGACACTATTTATGAGGGTGAGCTTGAAGTTGGTGTTTATGATAATGCTTGCGAGAATATACCAGAAGAGAACAAGAAAGCTTTGGTTTTTTTAACTGGATTTGATCCTTTTAATGATAGAAGTTTATATTGGGATTACAATGATTTACAAAAGTCCGAACTTAATGAATTACAACTTTCAGGATATGATATTTATGTTGTTCGATACAATAATTCAGGTAGAGACATCAGGGCAAACGCCTTAGATGTTGTAAATCTCTTAGAGTACCTGAAGTGCGAAAAATACCCAAACAGTGAAGAGCAGTTTGTTGTCATGGGTTATTCTATGGGAGGACTTATCGGTCGTTATGCATTGACATGGATGGAGCAACCTGGCAATATTAACTATGAAGAATGTAAGCCTTATAAATTGCACAACACAAGATTATTTGTGAGTATTGATGCGCCACAACAAGGAGCTAATGTTCCTTTAGCGTTTCAACATATATACAAAGGAGCCAGTACCCTTTATCCTGTTATACCCGGCTTTGCGCGAGGTATTTTGGATGATGTTGCAACAGAACTTCGAGCAGAAATGCTAGATATGCAATCAGTTAAACAGATGCTGATTTATCACATGGATACAAAAGATGTGTTTAACAGGTACCACAGGCATAGTGAAGGAATCCAGTTGTTTAACGAGTTGGATGCTATGGGGAATTATCCAAGATATGCTAAAAAAGTAGCCATTGCTAATGGCATGCTCAATTCAGAGAATCAGATCAATGCCTATACTGGAGATGAGATGATCAAAAACAACAGTCATTATTTTGATGGAGGGTTTAGAACGAGGTTAAATATACTCTGGTGGCAGGTCAACATATTTGACGTTTCTCTTCAGGTAAACCCTTCACCTCATGGGAATGGTAAATTAATTGATGCAAATCTTGATATTTTCGTGCCAAAATTGAATTTCGATATTTTTGGAGTGAGTTTAACTATTAACTCTTTTGTTGATCTGATTGATGTTAATAGTACGAGTATGTACCCGATTGATGTAGAGGCGGGTAGTTATTACGGGAGAGTTCGTGAGTTTCCCCAGTTTTCAAACTCACCCAGTACACTTGAATGGTATGATTGGCAAAACACATTTGCAATAGCCTATGCTCCACCGACTCCACCAACAATAAATACCACATTTGGTTTAGGAGTTGAGTTCCTTTCTGGAATACAGTCAAATGGTTTGGCATTTAATTTTATCCCGGTTGGGAGTGCCATTGATTTTACTGGTTCGTGGAACCCAAGTAATATTGAGTTTGACATTCAATCAAACTATGGAGTTTCTTCTTTAATGGGAAACAATAACTATACCCCCTTTGATGTCATTATTACAAATGGTGATTTTACTCCAATAGATAATGAATACGAAACAGGTAATAATTGGGATCACGAACATCAGTTCCGAAATGATAAGCAATATCACATGGATACCGGTGAAGAAGTTCGTGTGTTAAATAGAGAAATCGGTGATGATAAAATGTGGCTTGAAAATTATGAACTCAACTGGGATGCATCATTTTCGGCACGAGAAGTTTCAGCAGGGAAACACCAGTTTTTCATGTATCAATACCCTTCTCAGGCAGCCCAGTGGCCATTTGTTGGAGTCCCCGGAGCTTTATCAAAGGAGGAGCCAATGGTTATTAACTCAGGAGCGAATGCAACGTACTATTACGACTCAAATACAGGTTCGTTTACTGATCGTGGAGTTGTGAGAAATGGTACGTATGAACTTGTTGGATTAGAGCAGTTTTATTGTGGTAGTGATGGTAAAAAACTAAATGTATCATCTAATCTAGGTAGCGATGTATCAAAAGGAATTGTTATATATCCAAACCCTACATCAAACAAGCTTTTTATTAAAGCAAAAGAGGATCAGAATATAAATGAGGTTTATTTATTTGATTTGACTGGGAGGGAGTTTTTTACGAAAAAAATAAACTCTCAATCTGCTACGATTGACTTGCAAAATAGATCATTATCACCTGGTCAGTATATCTTAAAAATAAATACTCCTTATTCTACAGAAGTAGTAAAGTTAATTGTAAAATAAAAAATTCGATTATGAAACTTCAAAATATTACCGTTTTACTATTCATTCTTTCATTGAGTTCTTGCTCATCGTGTTCAAAAGAGTTTGATTGCAAATCATATGACAGTAACAATGCTTTACATAGTATAACAGTTAACCCAAAACTGGATACCTTAATTACATTTACTAATGATTCATTTAGTAATAATATTAGTTTGAACTTGATCAAAAGTGAAAAAAGTGATGCCTATGAGGAAACATGTACTATCTTATCATCTTCATGCGAGTGCGAGCGTAATCTCAAAATTATAATGTCAAACGCAAAAAAAACAATAGAAATAAGTAACTCTATCAATATACTTGAATTTAGTGATAAGAATAAAAATCCTGTAGGATATCAATACAGATTAAAAAGCACGCTGAGTAGTGGTGAAAAAATGTTAACACCCGTTGGTAATGAAATTGAGGGGACTCTAAACGAATTGTTGCACCCCATCTCAATTAATGGTAAAACTTATGAGAATAGTTTCATCTTTAGAAATAGGGCACAAGTGTATCGAGATAGCACGGATATTCTAGATAGCCTTTGCATTCAAAAAGGAAAAGGCATGATTGCACTATGGACAGGTGGAACAGTTTGGGTGAGAGAGGATTTAGTGGAGTAGTTTTTTGTTAATAAACAGAGTTTATGAAATATTGTCAAATACTATTTATTGTGGCTGGTGTTTTACTTGTGCATTCCTGTAAAACTGAGATGGATTGCCCGGCATATTCCAAAAACAATAAACTTCACAGGTTATTACTCTATCCTGATGGCAAGGGAGGAGAAAAAATAATTTATAAAAATGATTCATTGGGTGACATGATTATTACTATAACAAATAATTATAAAACTACTTCCTATGAAGAAAAATTAAAATGGTTTGGACCAAATGAATGTACAAGGTACGTAAAACAAGAGGTTTCTAATCAATCTAATACAGTGAGACTAGTTAATTATATTCAAATTAGTGACAGAAATGAGGAGAATAATATCGGATATGATTATATTATGGCATCTAATTTCGAAGGAAAAGAAAATCGTTTCGTAAATATTTATGAGGGTAAATACGAAATAGACGACTACCTGAAAGATAGATTAGAGCCTGTCACAATTAAGACAAGAACTTATACTCAATCGATGATGATAAGGAATGACCCCGAGAGAATTTTAGGAGCAGATGATAAAAATGAAAATGATGCCTTAGATAGTCTCTGCATTCAAAAAGGAAAGGGAATGATTGCTCTATGGACAGGTGAAAATGTTTGGGTGAGAGAAGATTTAGTGGAGTAGTTTTTCTCATCTAAAGCAAAACATCTTTATCGCCTTTATTCACGTGTTGGTTCACTATATTTGCCACATGGATAAAGCATTTTACAATTCAAACTTCAAGCTCGGCATTCTTGGCGGTGGCCAGTTAGGCCGCATGTTCATTCAGGAAGCGATCAACTACAACGCATCTGTTCATATCCTCGATCCCTCAGAGCTAGCGCCATGCAAGGACATTGCTACGTCATTTACACAAGGTGATTTGATGGATTACTCAACAGTCGTTTCTTTTGGTCAGAACCTGGATTTGTTGACGATTGAAATAGAACATGTAAATGTAGATGCACTCGAAACGCTCGAGAAAGAAGGAGTACAAGTTTATCCGCAACCGCATATCCTGCGAATGATTCAGGATAAGGGTACACAAAAAGAATTTTATAAAGAACACAGCATTCCAACTGCACCTTTTATCCTTTCAAATTCATTTGACTACAATGTAGAATTACCGGTTGTACAAAAACTCCGAAAAGGAGGTTATGACGGTAAAGGAGTTCAAATACTGAAAGACAAAAAAGATGTAACGCATGCCTTTCACGAGCCATCGGTATTTGAGGATCTGATCGATTTTGAAAAAGAACTCTCAGTAATCGTAGCTCGAAATACAAAAGGGGAAGTGAAAACATTTCCCGTTGTTGAACTCGAATTTAATCCTGAAGCTAACCTGGTAGAATACCTTTTTAGTCCGGCTGCAATTTCACAGGAAGTAGAGCAAAAAGCCCAGGATCTCGCGATTCAGGTTGCTGAATCGACAAAAGTAGTGGGGCTTTTGGCAGTAGAAATGTTCCTCACGAAAGACGGGGAAGTGATGGTCAATGAAATTGCTCCTCGTCCGCACAATAGCGGTCACCAAACAATCGAGGGAAATATCACCTCTCAGTTTGAGCAGCATCTAAGAGCTATAACCGGAATGCCACTCGGTGATACTTCAATTTTAGCACCATCAGTCATGGTGAACTTGCTTGGAGAAAAAGATCACACAGGCGAAGCATTTGTAGAAGGACTCGAAGAAGTAATGGCCATTTCAGGAGCGACTGTTCACCTTTACGGAAAATGGAAGACGAAACCTTATCGTAAAATGGGACACGTTACAGTTGTCGATAAAGAGTTGGAATCAGCTAAGGAGAAAGCAAAAAAGATTAAAGACACACTTAAAATCAAAACACGATGAGTGCACAGGTAGGAATCATCATGGGCAGTGATAGCGACTGGCCGGTAATGAAGGAAGCAGCAGAAATTCTGGATGAACTGGGTGTAGAGTACGAAAAAGAAATTATTTCGGCTCATCGCACACCTGAGCGAATGATGGATTATGCGAAAAATGCACATTCTCGCGGAATAAAAGTAATTGTTGCCGGAGCCGGAGGTGCAGCACACTTACCGGGCATGACAGCGAGCATTACTCCGCTACCGGTTATCGGTGTTCCGGTTAAATCGCGCAACTCAATCGATGGATGGGATTCTGTTTTGAGTATTCTCCAAATGCCGGGTGGAGTTCCCGTAGCAACTGTCGCGCTTGATGGGGCAAAAAATGCCGGAATTTTAGCCGCTCAAATCATCGGTTCGGGAGATCATTCGGTTCTGACCAAAGTTGAAGCTTACAAAAGTTCTTTAAAGGAAAAGGTGCTCGATAAGGCCGAGAAATTCAATAAGTGACAGGATTTAACTTTTTCACAAAGCAATTAATCGTCAGATTGTTTTAATTTGTGAAAAATCAACCGCTTTGAGATTTGTATCAATTTTTCTGTTTGCCATTTGCAGCTCTCTTTTATTAAGCGGGCAAACGCATAATCCACAACTGGGAGCCAGGGCAGCAGCCATGTCAAATGCCGCTGTCACGAATGTCGATGAATGGGCCATTCATCACAATCAGGCAGCATTGGCTTATTTGAAAAAGCCTACTGCAGCCATCAGCTACCAAAACAGATTTTTACTCAACGAGCTCTCCACAAAAGCGGTAGCATTTGCTTTACCTACTGAAAATGCCGGGACATTTGGCGTTTCAGTATCGCAATTCGGTTACTCGCAATACAACGAAACCAAGGCCGGAATCGCTTACGCCAGGCAATTGGGGAAACGCATCTCGGCCGGTGTTCGGCTGAATTATTACCACATCGGGTTTCAGGAATCTTATTACGGAAACACCGGAGTGTTAACAGCCGAGATCGGGATGCTGGCCAAAGTAACTGATGATCTCACAATCGGAGCGCATCTCTACAACCCGTCTTATGCTAAAATTGCCGACTACAACGATGAGCGTATTCCGGTTATTTTGAGAATTGGCGCAGGTTACGAGTTCTCTGAAAAACTCACGGCAAATGTAGAAGTGCAAAAAGATTTGAATAATGATCCCAATGTGAAAATTGGAGCCGAATACAAAGTCGTTGATATGCTTTACCTGAGGGGCGGGCTCTCTACAAACCATTTTGAAAACAGCTTTGGTTTTGGACTTAATTTTGGCGATTTCTCAATTGATTTAGCGTCCTCGTACCACTACATACTAGGATACTCACCACAAGCTTCCATGCATTATGCGTTTTGAGTTGAAACATATTCTGGTGCTGTTATCCTGCACGTTTTCAACTTTTCTTTTCGGTCAGAACCGGGAGGAAATCAAAAACTCCGTCATCCAGCAACGCATCGAGTTTTTAGCTGAAGAGGCCGAGAATGAAAATATCGACTTCACTACCTTAACCGATGATTTGAGTTACTACTACGATTTCCCTGTCAATCTCAATAATACAGATAGAGAAGAACTGGAAAGACTCAATTTGCTCTCACCATTTCAAATTGCCGGAATCCTGAGCTACGTTTCGCAATATGGAGAAATGAAAACCATTTACGAATTGCGGGAAGTGTCGAGTTTGGATCTGAACACGATCAACCAAATCATGCCTTTTGTTACCACAAGTTCTGTTAAAGATGATAAGAGCTTTAATCTCAAGCGAGCTTTCAAGTATGGAGGGCACGACATCTTTTTGCGCTACAGCAGAATTTTAGAAGAGCAGGAAGGATTTAGTCCAATAGCAGATTCGGTGCTTGAAGAAAATCCGAACCGGAGATACCTCGGCTCCCCTGAAAGACTTTACATGCGTTACCGGTACCAGTTTACCAATCAGCTTTCTTTTGGATTCGTAGGCGATAAAGATGCCGGAGAAGAATTTTTTTCAGGAAACAATAAAGAGGGATTTGATTTTTATTCGGCCCATGTTTTTGCACGAAATATTGGGCCTGTAAAACAGTTAGCACTGGGAGATTATCACGCACAGTTTGGACAGGGACTGGCATTGTGGAGTGGATTTTCATTCGGTAAAACACCAAATGCATTGAACGCGATCAGGTACGGGCAAAAGTTAAGAGCTTATACAAGTGCCAACGAAAACTTGTTTTTGCGCGGGGCGGCTGCAACCATCGAATTGTCAAACTCAATCACAACAACTATTTTTTACAGCAACAAAAATGTTGATGCCAATCGTGAAGGAAATGATACTGCTAATTCTGATGAAATTGTTTTCTCTTCTCTCCAGGCAAGTGGTTATCACAGGACACCGGGTGAAATGGCCGATAAATCAGCAGTAAATGAGCAAATCATGGGAGGGAATGTCTCTTATGAGAAAAACAACTTCCATTTTGGCGTTACCGGAGTTCACTACAACTACGATGGATCTTTCAATAGAAATTTGAGGCTCTACAACAAATTCGATTTAAATGATTCTGAAACTTACAACGCCAGTGCCGATTTAAATTGGATTGTGGGAAAGGTTAACTTTTTTGGAGAAGCGGCAATTTCACGAAATGGAGGATGGGCCTATATTAGCGGGGCACAAATTGAACTGGATCCACGGCTTGAAATGGTCGTTATCAATCGCAACTATCAAAAAGATTATCATTCGGTTTATGCGAGAGCTTTTGGAGAGTCGAGCAACAACCAAAACGAAAGAGGGACTTATGTAGGCGGTCGCTTCAAAGTTGCTCCCAGATTGAACTTCACGGGTTACGCAGATTTCTACCGTCACGATTGGTTGAGCTTTAGAGTTGATGCTCCTTCGATTGGCGCAGATTATCTTGCACAATTAGATTATTCTCCAAGCAGTTACGTTGAAATGTATGTCCGCTACCGAACAGAGAGTGACAGGCGAAATGCCAGTTCAACTGAAAGGCCGGTAAATGTTCCTGTCGATCAGGTGAAACACAATTTTAGGTATGATATTGACTACAGTGTTTCAAAGAACTTGAGTTTGGGAAACCGTGTAGAATACACTTTTTATGAAAACGGAGATGAAGAGCCAGAAACCGGCTTTTTGTTATTTCAGGATGTGAAGTACAATCCCGATAAGTCAAAATGGTCTTTTTGGGGCAGAATGGCACTCTTTGATGTAACGGGATACAACGCTCGAGTTTATGCTTACGAAAATGACGTGCTCTATTATTTTAGCATTCCGGCATTTTTTGATCGCGGATTCAGGTGGTACGGAATGTTGAAATTTGAACCAACTCGCTACCTCGATGTTTGGGCGAAGGTTGGGCAGTCTTATTACAGTAATGTTGATGAGATTAGTGCAGGATTAAATCAAATCGATCAGCCTCACAAGACAGAGCTGCGCTTACAAATGAGAATTCGTTTTTAAGATTCTTTTAAAATCGGACCGCAACTTCATATCTTTAAATACTTAATTTAGCAATATGAGAAGTTTTTTCGTACTTCCTTTTTTGTTTTTGGCTCTGACCATTAACGCTCAGGAGCATGAGTCGGTTGAAGACCTGGCTAAAGATTTTGTGAAGGCGCTCAGGAAAATGGAGACATCTTCGTTCATCGAGTTGTACGAAAAGGATTCTGTGATTGTCGAAAACTTCAATGAAAAACTGGGGTTTAACTACCACGACTCGCTGGTTGCTGACTTTTCAAGCCTCATTAAAACCGGACTCGAAAAAGGAATCGACTGGAATAAAATAAAGTTTGTCAAAGCTGAATACATCACACGAACTGACGGTCCGTTTTTGATTGCTCAACCTACTGTGATCATTTTTCAGCACCGGTTATTCAGGTACGCTATCAATATGAATTGTTCGCGTATTGAAGGCGACTGGGGATTTGTTCCCATCAAACGAAAAGTACCGGATATTTACATCAAGAAGATTTAACCTCTTCAGTAACGGTTTCAATTTTAAAGCCCATTTGTTCCAAATCATTCCAAAAGTTAGGGTATGATTTTGCCACAACTTTAGGGTTGTCAATTGTTACAGATTCCATCACGAGTGCGAGAGGAGCAAAGGACATCGCCATTCTGTGGTCGCCATAAGTGTTGATGTGAGCACTTACCGGCAGGTCGACAGCACGGTCGACAATGATTTCAGTATCATCAATTACATCAACTTCAGCACCTAATCTTGTGAGTTCGATACGGAGGGCTTCAATGCGATCGGTCTCTTTAACCTTTAGTGTTTTTAAACCCAGCAGCGTTCCACTGCTTCCCAGTCCGGCAATTGTTACAGCCACAGTTTGGGCTAAATCCGGATTGTGTAGAAGCTCAAGTCGTTTGTGGCTGATTCTAGTCGAATCATCGAGTTTCACGAGTTCTACTCCGTCTTCACTGAAGTAGCTATCAACGCCAAAGCCTTTGTAGATTCTGGAAACCGCACAATCTGCCTGGAGATTAGACTTATTGAGACCTCTTAATTTGATTTGTGCTTCATTGCTGAATGCCGCCAATTCGTACCAGTAAGAGGCTGCACTCCAATCGGGCTCAATTTCGTAAGATTCAGGCATTTCGTAAGCTCCCGGCTTTACAGAGAGCACATTTCCTTCCCACGAATACTCGGCACCAAATTTACTCATGATGCGTAGAGTCATTTCGAGATAAGGACGCGAAACCATATCGCCTTTTAACGTGACTTCAATTCCTTTTTTACAATAAGGAGCAATCATTGCCAAAGCTGACAGGTACTGGCTGCTGATTGATGCATCCAGCTCGACACAACCCCCTGTTAAATTTCTTCCTGAGATTATTAGAGGCGGCTTACCTGTCTCTTCATCGTAGGAAATATCAGCACCTAGATCCTGCAAAGCACCCACAAGTGCTTCAATAGGGCGATTTTTCATTTGCTCGCTGCAGGTCAGTTTTCGTTTACCCGGGAGCAAACTGAGCAGTGCCATGATAAAACGGAAAGTAGTTCCGCCACTACCTGCATTGATCTCATCATGATTGATTTTTTCAAGAACACTAATCAATGACTTTGTATCCTGCGATTCAGAAATATTTTTGATCTCACAGTTGCTGTCACTCAAAAGTTTGATGATTAAAACCCTGTTGGAGACACTTTTAGAAAACGGCAATTTAATTTCGCCCTTTAATTTTTTGTCTTCCGGTGCAATAATCTTCACCGCTTCGCCTTCACTCATATTGCGTTCCATTGTTTAATTGCCGATTCAATATCTTCACTATTCACTTCAACTCCCCATTTCACCTTGCCCGGCTCTTCGAGTAACGAACAACGAATGTTTTGGTTTGTGTTTTTCTTGTCTGCAAGTGCTATTTCGGTCAGAGCCTCACCTCTAAATTCGAGCTTGAATACATCAGGATACCAGCTTTTGAGCTTTTCCTGAATGTTTTTTCTGATGTTATTATCCAATAAGTTTTTCTCTTCAGCGATGAAGTTTTCGATGACTATCCCGGCTGCTACTGCTTCACCGTGGAGTAATTCATGGTCAGATCCCAAAACTGCCGTTTCTACCGCATGACCAATCGTGTGGCCAAGGTTGAGTATTTGTCGTTCGCTTTTTTCAAAAGGATCTGACTGAACAACCTGTTGCTTGACAGCGATTATTCTCTTTAGTAAGTCTGTAGTAATTACTTCTTTTGACGGAGATTCTATTTTTTGAATTTCTTCGAAAAGTGAACCATTGTCAATTAAAGCGTGCTTGTAGACTTCAGCCCAGCCGCTCATGAACTCTCTTTGCGGGAGGGTTTGTAGAAAATCGGTGTTGAGAAATGTAGCAACAGGATCATTAAATGTTCCAACCTGGTTTTTAACTCCATCTAAATTGATACCTGTTTTTCCGCCAATTGAGGCGTCAACCATTGCTAGCAGTGAAGTGGGAATATTGATAAAGTCGATTCCTCTTTTATAAGTTGAAGCGATAAATCCGCCCAAATCGGTAACCATACCACCACCCAGATTGATGAGAACTGCATGTCTATCTGCATTGTGGCTCATCAGTGCCTGCCATAGCGAAATTGCAATTTCAGGCGATTTAGATCCTTCGCCATCTGGAACGAGTAAAATTTCAGCATCTTCAAGTTGAGATACACCAATTTGATCCAGTGTTAGGATACAATGGTCGTGCGTGTTTTGATCAACCAGAATGAACTTGATTGAATCGCTGTAATTCTCTTCTAAAAGAGTGTTTAACTGCGAGAAATCTTTATTGAAAATAAGATTTGAGTTTTTTGCTTGCATAATTAACAGGCGCAATCTTTTTCGCGTCCTACAATTCCAAAATCGAGTAATGTGTGAGTGGAATCTGAGGGGAATTCAAATTCACCGTAAACCGTTTCAGTGCTCGATTTTCCCCACTCAATTTGGTAGACCTTAGGCTCTGACCGTGTGCTGCTTTCTTTGAAGTTTATTTCGCCATCATTCAAGAGGTTTTCAATATCCAGCGATGTGAGCTCGTGACACTTGAGCAGGCATGTATACTCATCAGGATACTGTAAATTTGAATCGGCTTTTAATTCGTTCAAAATGCGGTTTTTAGGTGTCCACGCCAACAGTTCATCAGCGTTTCGATTGCGCAAAACTAATGCCCATGTGAGGATTAATCCCAATCCTACTCCTATAAAATAAATTCTCAATCTACGCGCCATATTACAGTGCTGACATCAACAGGTCTAAATCTTTATACGGGATTCCGTATGATTCTCCCAAAAATTCATTGGTTAGTGTTCCGTTGTAGATGTAGACGCCTTTTCGCAGTCCGCGGTTTTTCTTGAGGAGCGCATCTACACCACCTTCTTCACCAATACTCAATAATATTGGCGCGAAGATATTACTTAAGGCATAACTGGCGGTACGTGAAACGCGTGAAGCGATATTGGGGACGCAATAGTGAATAACTCCGTGCTTTGTGAAAACCGGATAGTCATGATTGGTAACTTCGCTGGTTCCAAAAACGCCTCCCTGGTCAATGCTCACATCAACAATGACAGAGCCTTTTTTCATGGCAGAAACCATTTCTTCAGAGACAACACATGGAGTTCTTCCGTGTGGAGCTCTTATCGCTCCTATAGCAACATCTGCTGTTTTGAGCGCATTGGCTATAACTTTTGGCTGAAGGGTGGAGGTGAACAGTCGCTGACCGAGACTGTTTTGTAGTCTGCGCAATTTGTAGGTGCTGTTGTCGAAAACTTTAACAGTAGCTCCCAGCCCAAGTGCGGCACGAGTTGCATATTCACCAACGCTTCCGGCTCCTATAATGATAACTTCAGAAGGTTTAACTCCGGTAATTCCACCGAGCATTGTTCCCACTCCGTTGTTGTAATTGCTCAGGTATTCTGCTGCGATCAGAACCGCAGTGTTTCCCCCTATTTCGCCCATTGCATTGACAATTGGGAGGTTGCCTTCAGCATCCATGAAATAATCCCAGGCAATTGCTGTGACGCGCTTGTTCATGAGGTTTTTGAGGAAGTTTTCTGGCTGAATGGAAAGTTGCAGAGCTGAGACTAAAAGTTGCTTTCGTTGCATCAGGTTAATCTCGTCCATGGAAGGTGGCTCCACTTTGAGGATAACCTGAGCTTTGTAAATTTCTTCTTTGCTCTCCACAATTTTAGCTCCGGCTTCGCTGTAATCGCGGTCGCTGAAATTGCTCGCTTTTCCGGCATCCATCTCAACCCAAACTTCGTGACCGTTATTGGTGAGTAGAGCAACGGCCTCAGGAGCGAGTGCAACACGGTTTTCCTGAAACGATATTTCTCTGGGAATGCCTATGTAGAGCTTTCTAGAATCTTCTTTGACTGCCAGGAGTTGTTCCTGTGGTTGGCGGGATGCTTCCTGGGATAAATTCTTTACTGGATCATCTGAACTCATGTGCCGGTCACTTTATAATTGCGCTCCTCAAAGTTACAATGTTGAATGACAATTTTCACTGTATCGGCAGGTAAAAGATTTTCAATTCGCTCAGGCCATTCGATCAGGCACAGGTTTCCGCTGTCTAAATATTCTTCAAACCCGATGTCATAAGCTTCTGTTTCATCCTCGAGCCGATAGAAGTCAAAGTGAAAAACGTTACCGTTGTCGTATTCATTGACGAGGGCAAAAGTAGGGCTGTTCACATCAGATTTCTCAATACCCAGCTGATGACAAATTTCTTTGATAAGCGTTGTTTTACCCGCACCCAGATCTCCGTAGAAGGCGAAAACATTGTGATCTGACTGTAACGGAAGAAGAGCTTCTTTGACAAAGCCCGGTAGTTCATCTTCTTTAATAGTAATATCTACAGACATTATTTAGGCGTTAAAAGAATGAATGGAACAACCATTTCTTCAAGTGAAATTCCTCCGTGCTGGAATGTATCTCGATAGTATTTTACGTAGTAATTGTAATTATTGGGGTAAGCAAAAAACTTGTCTTCCTTGGCAAAGATGAAGCGCGAAGCGACATTTTGTGCCGGTAAAAATGCTTCTTCAGGCCTTTCAATATCGAGTACGTCTTTTTCTTTGTACTGGATGTTTTTTCCCACTTTGTATCGCAAGTTTGTGTTGAGGTTTTTGTCACCTACAACTTTTGAAGGAGTTCCCACTCTCACCGTGCCGTGATCAGTTGTGATGATGAGGTTTGCTTCATTTTCAGCGATTTGTTGAACAATATCGTAGAGAGGAGAGTGCTCAAACCAGCTCATAGTAAGGCTGCGGTAAGCAGCTTCGTCATCAGCCAGTTCGCGTATCACTTCCATGTCAGTGCGAGCGTGAGATAGCATATCAACAAAGTTATAAACGATAACATTGAAGTCGTTTTGCATGAGGTTGGAAAAATTTTCTGCCAGTTTCTTTCCGAACCGCAGATTCGTCACCTTGTTGTAGCTCGACTTTCCTTTGAACTCTAGTCGTTTGAGATTATTTTCCAAAAAGCTGTCTTCACTGGCATTTTTACTTCCTTCATCATTTTCGTTTTTCCATAATTCAGGGAACATCTTTTGAATCTCGATCGGTTTGAGACCAGCAAAAATTGAATTTCGAGCATAGTGAGTAGCCGTTGGCAAAATACTCAGGAAGGTACTTTCCTCTTCAATTTTGAAAAGCGACTCAAAAACAGGTCGCAAAACCTTCCATTGATCAAAACGCAAGTTGTCAATAACGATCATGAAAAGAGGCTTTTTATCGAAATGTGGCTTCACTTTTCTTTTGAAAAGGTTGTGCGACATCACGGGAGCCTGATCTTCATTGCGCATCCAATACTGGTAATTATCTTCAATGAACCGTGAAAATTGAGCGTTGGCTTCCTCCTTTTGCATTTTCACGACATCCTTCATTCCTTCATCCTGGCTGCTTTCCAGTTCGAGTTCCCAGTAAATCATTTGGCGGTAAATTTCCATCCACTCGTCAATATCGAGCGGGTCGTTGAGGCGCATACCTATTTGCCTGAACTCCTGCTGATAGTTCGATGTCGTTTTTTGACTTACCAGTCGGTCTGTGTCGAGATTCTTTTTGATAGAGAGTAAAATCTGCTTTGGATTTACCGGCTTTATGAGGTAATCAGAGATCTTTGAACCGATCGCTTCTTCCATGATTTGCTCTTCCTCACTCTTTGTAATCATCACAACAGGAACAGCGGGACGTTTTGTTTTGATTAAATCGAGCGTTTCCAAACCGGTGAGTCCCGGCATGTTTTCATCGAGAAAAATAATATCAGGACTTTCTTCAATGGCCAGTTCCAGAGCATCGTCACCATTTGTTGCGGTCAGAACCGAAAACCCTTTTTCCTCGAGAAACATAACATGTGGTTTGAGCAAATCGATCTCGTCATCGGCCCATAAAATTTTTACACTCATAAATATTTTAGACTTTTGCTAACCTTGTGACATTGTGCACAAGAGAAGTAATTTAAACCTATTTCAATTGACAACAACCAGTAAACGAAAAATATTTAACGATCCCATTTACGGGTTTATTTCAATTCCCAGTGAAATCGTTTTCGACCTCATTGAGCATCGTTACCTGCAACGGTTGCGCAGGATTGCTCAACTTGGATTAACAAATATAGTGTACTCAGGTGCGAATCACACAAGATTTCAGCACACTTTGGGAGCAATGCATTTAATGAGTCGTGCTATTGAAGTTATCAGATCCAAAGGATTTGAAATAACCGATGAGGAAGCAACCGGGGCAACTATCGCTATTTTACTCCACGATATTGGACATGGTCCGTTTTCTCATACATTAGAATACAGCCTTGTGGAAGGCGTTAATCACGAGTCTATTTCAGCTCTTTTCATGAAAAGACTCAACGAAGAGTTTGACGGAGAGCTCAGCCTGGCAATTGATATTTTCAAAGGAAATTACCACAAAAAATATTTACACCAGTTGGTTTCGAGTCAGCTCGATGTTGATCGTCTCGATTATCTCAAACGCGATAGCTTTTTCACCGGTGTTTCTGAGGGTGTGATCGGATCTGAACGAATCATCAAAATGCTGAGTGTAGCAGATGGCGAACTAGCTGTGGAAGCGAAAGGGATTTACAGTATTGAAAAATTCCTCGTAGCTCGCAGATTGATGTACTGGCAGGTTTATTTGCACAAAACGGTTCTGGCTGCGGAAAACTTGTTGACAAAAATCCTTAAGCGAGCTAAAGATTTGGCCGCTGAGAATATTGACTTGTTTGCATCTCCGGCTCTAAAAAAATTCCTTTATCAAAGCCATTCGAGTGAAGATTTTCAGTCAGATCCAAAACTACTCGATGAATTTGCACGCCTTGATGACTTCGATATTATGGGTGCAATAAAAGTGTGGTGCGATCATGAGGATTTTGTGTTGAGCAAGCTGTGTTGCATGCTTATCAATAGAACACTCTTAAAAGTAGAAATTCAAAAAGACGAATTTGATCGAGATATAATAGCAGAAAAACAAAAAGAAATCGCGACAAAATGGAAGCTTAGCGATAACGAGGCTTCATACTTCGTTTTTAGTAATGAAGTGGTGAACAGGGCTTATAGTCAAAAGACTGATAGTATCAACATATTGCACAAAAACGGGGAGGTTATGGATATAGCAAACGATGCAGATTTGCTCAATATCTCCATGCTGTCAGACCCTGTAAAGAAATACTTCCTGTGTTATCCCAAAAACGCTTAAATTTGCCGCGGTTTGTTGAAAAGTAATTTTAAGCGTTATTTAGCTTGAATTGTTTCACAATACCTTTGACCCGCACTAAAATAGCGCATTTCGAAAAAAGTTTTTCCCTACATGGAGTTTACAGCAGGGCAATTAGCAGAAATATTAAATGGAAAAATAGAAGGTGACCAGGCCACTAAAGTGAGCTCTTTGTCTAAGATTGATGAGGGCGAGAAAAACTCCATTTCATTTCTCTACAGTACTGATTATTTAGAATATTTATATACCACGCAAGCAAGCGTTGTCATCATAAGTGACGAATTAAAGGTTGAAAAGGAAATGAAATTCAACCCAACTTTAATTCGGGTTGATGATGCGCGAATGGCTTTTGCCAAATTACTCGAAGCTTACAAAAGCATGCAGATGAACCACAAGAAAGGGATTCATCCTAGTGCAGTAATTGAAGAGGATGCAGAAGTAGGCGAAAACACTTATATCGGTCCTCAGGTTTATGTTGGGCACGGAGCTAAAATTGGATCTGACTGTCAGGTAAATGCTCATGCAGTTGTAGCTGAAAACGTGAGAATGGGAAGCAATTGTGTGATTCATCACGGTGTTCGAATACTGGAAGACTCTGTGATTGGTGATAATTGTACTATCCAGTCAGGAGCAGTGATTGGTGGGGATGGTTTTGGTTTTCAACCAAACAGCGAGAATAACTACCATAAGATTACGCATGTTGGAAATGTGATCCTGGAAGATAATGTTGAAATTGGTGTCAATACGACAATTGATAAGGCTACTTTTGGTTCAACGATTATCAGGAAAGGTGTCAAACTCGATAATCTCATTCAGGTTGGTCACAACTGTGAAATTGGTGAGAATACAGTGATTGCCGCTCAAACAGGTGTTGCCGGATCAGTGAAAATTGGGAAAAACTGTATGATTGGCGGGCAAGTTGGTTTTGCAGGTCATCAAAAAATTGCTGATGGTGTTAAGATTGCAGCTCAGTCTGGCATACAGGGTGATATTGAAAATAAAAATGAAATTGTTCAGGGGTCGCCAGCGTTGAATATTGGCGATTATAAACGCTCTTACGTGATCTTTAGGCAGTTACCTAAAGTAAAAGGTGAGGTGAGTGAACTCAGGAAAGAAATTAAGGATTTGAAAAATAAACTCGGCTCTTAGTGATGGCTGAAAAACAACAAACATTAAAAGAAAGTATTGAATTTAACGGTGTTGGCCTTCATACGGGGAAACCTGTTAAGATGGTCATTAAACCTGCCCCGGCTAATCATTGGTTTAAATTCAAAAGGATTGATCTTGAAGGTAATCCCATTATTTGTGCTGATGTTGATTATGTTTACTCAACTAAACGCGGTACAAGTTTGAAACAAAATGGTGCTGAGGTTCATACAACCGAGCACGTTTTAGCAGCTCTTTACGGGATGTCAGTTGATAATGCACTCATCGAAGTTGACGGGCCTGAAATCCCGATTCTGGATGGGAGTGCTCAACTATTTGTTGACGCGATTAGAAAGGCAGGACTTGAAGAGCAGGATGCTGTGCGTGAATATTTTGAGTTGAGTGAGAATCTCAAATACGAGAATGAAGAAAAGCAAGCTGAAATATTAGCTGTTCCTGATGATGAATACCGCGTTACGGTAATGGTCGATTACAACTCTCCTCTCCTGGGTACTCAGCATGCGATGATGTACAACATTCGCGAGTTTGAAGAGCAAATTGCGGGTTGTAGAACATTTGTATTTCTCAGAGAACTAATGCAACTGGTTAGTGCCGGGTTGATCAAAGGTGGTGATGTCAACAATGCCATCGTGATGATTGATACGGATCTGACCAAAGAAGAAAAAGAAAAATTGGCGAGTACTTTCAATAAACCGGTTTCAATGCTCAAGGAAGTTGGAATCGGTATTTTGAATAACATCGATTTGCGTTTTGAAAACGAGCCGGCTCGTCACAAACTTCTCGATATAATTGGTGATTTGGCTCTGATGGGAAAACACATCAAAGCTCATATTTTGGCTGCTCGCCCTGGTCATTTGAGTAATTGTGAATTTGCAAAAGTGCTCAAGCAACAGGTGAAAAAGCAGCGCACCAGGCCACCACAATACGATCTTACAAAAGAGCCTCTTTACAATATAAATGATGTTGAGGATATCCTGCCTCATCGTTATCCTTTTTTATTAGTTGACAAGATTATTGAGCTACAAAAGGACGACTATGTTGTGGGGATGAAAAACGTGACTCGCAATGAGGAATTTTTCAATGGTCACTTTCCCGGTGAACCTATTATGCCGGGTGTTATGATTATTGAAGCGATGGCTCAAACAGGAGGCTTCCTCGTTTTGGCGCATGTTGACGATCCCACTCAATATGCGACTTATTTCATGAAAATTGACAATGTTCGCTTCAAGCATAAAGTGATTCCGGGTGATACAATATTGCTCAAGCTAGAACTGCTCTCACCAATAAGGAGAGGTTTGGCTCACATGAAGGGAACAGCTTATGTTGGTGATAAAATTGCAGCTGAAGGTGAACTCCTCGCGCAAATTGCCAAAAAACAGTAAATAGAAGAGAATGGCCCAGAATAAAATGGCAAATATTCACCCGAATGCAAAAGTTGCAGAATCTGCAGTGGTTGAAGCATTTGCTACTGTTGAAGAAGACGTTGTAATTGGTGAAGGGACCTGGATTGGACCAAATGCAGTGGTTATGAACGGAGCTCGCATCGGGAAGAACTGTAAAGTGTTTCCGGGCGCTGTTGTATCAGCTGAGCCGCAAGACTTAAAATATCAGGGTGAAGAGTCAATCGTCACGATTGGGGATAACACTACCATCAGGGAATGTGTTACGGTTAACAAAGGGACCTCTGATCGTATGGAAACTAAAATTGGCAATAACTGCCTTTTAATGGCTTACGTTCATGTTGCCCACGATACATTCATAGGTGATAATGTGATTGTTGCCGTTGGTGTGGCGCTTGCCGGACACATGGATATTGAAGATTACGTGATTATTGAAGGTATGGCCGGTGCACAACAGTTTGTGAAAATAGGTGCACATTCCTTCATTGCCGCTTATAGCCAAATTCGCAAAAATGTTCCGCCATTCATTAAATGTGCTCGCGAACCGTTGAGCTACACCGGTGTGAACACCATTGGATTGAGAAGACGCGGTTGGGATGATGAAGCGATCAGGGAGATAGAAAATATCTACCGCACTCTTTATGTCCACAACAAAAACATTTTAAATGCGCTCAATCAAATCGAAGAAGAATACCCTGATAGTCCGCATAAACGCAAGATTGTCGATTTCATCAAAAACTCAGAAAACGGTATCGTAAAACGACCTTAACTTTTGAATATCAAGTTGCATAATGTTGGAAAACGCTACAATCGCGAGTGGATTTTTAAAAATCTAACCCGTGAGCTAAAAGCCAATACAACTTATGCCGTAGTGGGTAGGAATGGCTCCGGAAAATCTACTTTTCTAAAAGTTTTATCGGGAAAGCTCAGCCCGTCAAAAGGAGAGTTGAGCTATCACGGTCAGAGCCAGCTGAACCCGGTTCCGACCGAAAAGATTTACAGGCAAATAGCTATGTGCGCGCCTTATCTCAGCATTTATGATGAGTTGACTCTCAATGAGCTCATTCATTTCCAGGCAAAGTTTAAGTCCTTTGCACAAGAGATAAAAGAAACGGAAGTTCCAAAAATACTGGAACTGGAAAAGTTCAGAAACCGTGCAATCAATACATTCTCATCTGGAATGAAACAGCGCGTGAAACTAGGGTTGGCTGTTTTGTCCGATTCTAAGATTCTATTGCTCGATGAACCGGCATCAAACCTCGATCACGATGCGCAGGACTGGATGAATAATCTTATCGAAAAATTTTCAAAAGATCGGCTTACGGTAATTTGTACGAATCACCACAGCCAGGAACTCAAACTTTGCAACGAACAAATCAATATTCACGATTACAAAAAGTAACTTGATAGATTCTCTTATTTTCGCATGAACAAAAAATTTCAATAATGGCAACAACTTCAGATATAAGAAACGGACTTTGTATCAATTTTAACCACGACCTGTGGCAGGTACAGGAGTTCTTACACGTTAAACCGGGTAAAGGAAACGCGTTTGTGAGGACTAAACTCAAAAGTTTAACATCAGGAAAAGTATTGGATCACACTTTCCCTGCCGGAACTAAAATCGATGACATTCGCGTTGAAAACCGTACTTATCAGTATCTCTATAAAGATGATACGGGGCTTCACTTCATGAATGTTGATGATTACGAACAAACAAATCTTCCAGAGAAACTCATTGATGGAGCAGATTTGTTGAAAGAAGGTGATAAAGTAGATATCCTTTTTCACGCTGAAGAAGAGCGTCCGTTAGCTGTTGAAATGCCACAACACGTACAAATGGAAATCACCTACACTGAGCCTGGTATTAAAGGAGACACAGCTACTAACACGCTCAAGCCTGCAACAGTAGAAACAGGAGCTGAGGTGAAAGTGCCTTTGTTTTGTGATATTGGGGATAAAATCAAAATCGATACGCGCAAAAGAGCTTATGTTGAGCGCGTAAAAGACTAATCACAGCATATTTCAATTTATAATATCATTTCATGAACTATTCAGAACCACAGGAGCTATCAAAAATTGCGTCACTCATCAATGCTGAAGTTGTTGGTGATGCTAATATGAAAGTAAAAGGCCAAAATGAAATTCACGTTGTAGAAGAGGGTGATATCGTATTTGTAGATCATCCCAAGTACTACGATACGGCACTCAACTCTGCGGCTACTGTGGTTCTGATCAATAAAAAAGTGGATTGTCCTGAGGGCAAAGCATTATTGGTTGTTGATGATCCTTTTTCTGCATTTAACAAGCTCACAAAGCATTTTAATCCATTCATCGCGAGTAGCTCAACTATTGATGAAGAGGCAGTGATTGGTGAGGGTACAGTTATTCAGCCTAATGTTTTCATCGGGCCAAATGTGAAAATTGGGAAGAATTGCATTATACACCCCGGGGTCAGTATTGTTGGTCACGCCACAATTGGCGACAATGTGATTATTCATGCAAACGTGGTAATTGGTAGTGAAGCTTTTTATTACAAAAAACGCGAGTCGGGATTTGATAAACTGCTCACTGGCGGATCTGTCGTGATTGAAGATGATGTTGAAATAGGTGGCGGTTCAACTGTGGATAGAGGCGTTACCGGCCCAACAACAATCGGATTGGATACGAAAATTGATAATTTGTGCCACATAGGGCATGATACCATTATCGGGAAGCATTGTCTTATTGCTGCGCACACCGGAGTTGGCGGCTGCTCTGTCATTGAAGATGATGTTACAATGTGGGGTCGCGTTGGAGTTAAGAGTGGTGTCACAATCGGAGCCAAAGCTGAAATACTGGCTTGTTCGTGTGTTTCTAAATCGCTCGAAGGCGGTAAAACATATTTCGGGTTAGTGGCTCAGGAAAAAAGTGATGCCTGGAGAGAGATGGTTGCTGTAAGACGACTTGCTCGCCAAAAATAATCTCACTTTTCTTTATTCATCAACTTTCTTACATCGCGCTGTAAAAGCGAAACCTGTTTTGAAAGCTCGGCATTGTTGAGGTTGTGATCAGGAATATCTTTGCTGATGTAGTGAACGAATCGCCATATTTCGAGTACATCTCTTATATGAACCTCGTAACTCTCGTATTCCGGATTTGTAGAATGTAATTCCAAAACTCCGTCTTTCGCAACCCGATCCACAATGTTTTTCAAAACGATTCCATCTTCGCGTGTTACCACGATGTAAGGCTGCTTTTCATTCAATTGAGACCAATCGTCAAGATATTCACCTATCACGAGTGATCCGTGTGGAATGGGCGGCATCGAATCTCCTGAAATCGGGAAAACGCGGTGCTTTCGGTTCTGATCGAGAAATGGCAGACTGAGACGCGGTAGCTCGCTGATGAATTCCGGATCTGAATACCCGGTAGTGTATCCTGCTTTGGCTTTGGTCGGAACCAGCTCGATTTGTTCGTTATTCTCATGATCAACCGTTGTGGCGAGAATGCGTAAATGTTTTCCGCGCAGGTCAACATCGTAACCTTCTTCGATCTTTTTGAGTTCAAGATCAGTCAGTTTGCTCATGTCCTGCCTCAGCAGCCTGTCAATATTCACCTTAAAAAAATCAGAAATGCGCATTAGCGTTTTGAAATTGGGCTCAGCCGATCCGTTTTCATAGGCGCTCAACGTTGAACGAGTCAACAGTAACTCATCTGAGAGAGCTGACTGCGATAGCGATTTGTGTTTACGCAGGGTCTTTAAGTTCAATTTAAAATAGCTCATTTCTGGAAAAGTATTTTGTCAAAATTATAATTTATGATAAATTATTTGTCTGAAAAGTGACAAAAATATTGTCAAAATGAAATGAATAATGATTGGAGGATGTGATATGACGGTGAAAAATCAAACATTTAAAAGAAGGGGAGCTCACATTGCACCTAATAATCGCTTTGAAAAATACCAGCGATTTACAGATAATGATTTCCTGGAGTTGTGTCACAAAGAAGATGAGTGGGAGGGAGACGATAAAACGCAATTCATTGAGGTGTTTCCAAAAACCATCGTCAATAAAGTGAATAGTCCGGATATTGGACTCGGCTATAGCATGAATCCTTACCAGGGATGTGAACACGGGTGCATTTACTGTTATGCGAGGAATAGCCACGAGTATTGGGGTTACAGTGCCGGATCAGACTTTGAAAGAAAAGTTTTGGTGAAGAAAAATGCTGCTGATCTACTCCAGCAAAAATTTAAAAGCAAGTCGTGGAAACCAACTCCAATTATGCTATCCGGTAATACAGATTGCTATCAACCTGCTGAGGCGAGGTTTAAATTGACGCGAGAAATTTTGAAAGTCTGCCTGAAGCACCGCCATCCAGTTGGGATTATCACGAAAAATGCTTTGGTGTTGAGAGATTTGGATTTGCTGGAAGAGCTCAACTATCATCAACTCGTTCATGTTTCGGTATCGATTACTTCATTAGATGATGATTTGAGGAAAAAGCTGGAGCCGAGAACATCGTCTGTTCATCGCAGATTACAAACTGTAAGGAGACTGAGTGCCTGTAATATTCCAGTCAATGTGATGTTGGCACCCATAATTCCCGGAATTAATGGTCACGAGTTAATTCCGCTCGTAAAGAAAGTTGGTGAGGCAGGAGCAGCCAACATCAATTATTTAGTCGTTAGGCTAAATGGCCATAATGGTGTTTTGTTTACACACTGGTTGAAGCAGCACTTCCCTGACAGGCAGCGCAAGGTTCTCAACCAGGTTAAGGAACTGCACGGAGGAAAAGTCAACGATTCGCGCTACGGAACAAGAATGAAGGGTGAAGGAACATGGGCTCACGAAATCAAAAAACAGTTTGAAGTAGCGAAGTCGATGTACCTCCAAAAGAAAAATTATCCCGGTTATAATTGTTCAGCTTTTCGCAGACTCGACAACGATCAATTATCACTTTTTGAGTGAGGATTAATCATCACCATAACCATTTTTGAAACCACCGGGTAATTTCGGATTATTGACATCAGGGCATTTTGTGTCAGCTAAATTGAAAGGCATTATTTTAACGCCAATTGTGAGCGGCACGTATTGATTGTGGTAAATATCTAGTTGATAGAATGATTCGGTTTGTGGGTAAGCATTGAAAACTGGGACTTCAGCGTAAGGCAAAAGAACCAGATTATTCGACAGCATAATACCAAAGCCGAGTTGATAATGTACCTGCCCAACTATTTGCGGGGCTTCGTTAAAATCTGTTATAAAAGGTGAATTCTCTGCGTACCCTACCTCCTGATTTCTGATAAATGCATATCCGGCATTTACACCAATCGAGTTTTGAATGAAATTGTAATCTCCAACCGGAATTGTACTGTTTAAGTTGAAACTCCCCGAAACGTAATGCGCGAGCTGGGTGTGACTTCCCGACTGATCGATTGATTGGTCTTCGAAATCTTCACCGTGAAACAAGCCTTTGTAAGAAAGCGAATAATCGAAATAAGTAAAACTCAAAGTACGCTTGAAATTGTAATAGCGGCCTACTTCTAGCTTGGCTCCCGGAATTATTTGAGGCGTTGTCGTGAGGTTCAGACCATTAATGGTTGTTGAATTTTCAGATCCAATTAATCCTGTTACTCCGGCACCAAAAAGCCAACCACCACGCTTGAAAATATCCTCGCTGGGAAAAACTTGCTCAAATTCATTGCGCGATTTGTTGAAGCCGGGCTTGTACTTTTTTTGAGCCTGAGCCAAAAATGCAAGGAGCAGCGCTATGGTCAGAACCAAACTAATCCGCATCGTTCAGCGCTTCTAAAATTTGATTTTCAACTTCGTCAGAATCCCACTTTTCTTTGATATTGTCTCTGTCCATCACCTTATCCATGATACGCTTTTGCTTTTGGCCGGTTTCATAAGCCTCAGAATAGCGGATGTGACTGAAAGTTACCTGTGAGTAAAGCGGCATCCATTTATCAGGATGTTTGTCGTAAATCTTGTTTTCAATTTTCTTGCGGAGAAGGAACATTTCGTCACCCACGAGATCGCGCATTTCAATGTAGTTGTCGAGCGCTAACTGTGCAATTGCATCTCCGTCAGGTTTTCGTTGTTTTGAAAACTCATCAAAGAGTTTGTGCCAGTCAGATCCGAGCTCATCGTACATTTCACTAAAAACCGAACAATCTTCAAAGCCGGCATTCATTCCCTGACCGTAAAACGGCACAATTGCGTGTGACGAATCCCCCATCAGTAACACCTTGTCTTCATAATTCCACGGTTCACAGCGAATAATAACAAGTGAAGATGTGGGATTCTCAAAATATTCATCAGCCAGGTTAGGCATAATGTCATAAAAATCCGGAAAAGTCTTTTTGAAAAAGTCTTCAACCTGCTCTTTTGTTTCGAGTGAATTGAACGAATACTCTCCGTCATAAGGGAAAAATAAAGTGCAGGTATAACTGCCATCTTCATTTGGTAAGGCGATCAACATGAATTTTCCACGCGGCCAAATGTGAAGTGCATTTTTGTCGAGTTTGTGGGATCCGTCTTCGTTAGCAGGTAGCAAAAGTTCTTTGTAACCGTGAGTCAGGTATTGCTGTGAATAATTGAAACGATCGGTTTTCATGAGTCTGGTTCTCACTGCTGAGAAAGCGCCATCAGTCCCAAAAATTCTATCAGCCGTAACTTTTTTAATGTTGCCTTCTTTATCCTCAAATTCGAGCGTGTTGGTTTTGAGATCGAGGTCGTTGCACTTTTGATCAAAGAAGAAGGAGACGTTATCGTATTTAGAAGCTTCGAGAAGCATTCTTTTATTCAGATCACCACGAGAAACAGAATAAATAGCCTGGTCGTTTTTTCCGTAAGGCTGAAAGCTGAGGTTTCCGTTTTCATCGTGCATCCTGCGGCCGTACATCGGGATAGTGATTTCTTCAATCTGCTTTTCCATACCGGCTAATTTGAGTGCTTTCCAACCTCTCGTTGAAAGTGCAAGATTGATCGATCGACCACCTTTTAGTTCGACTTTCCGTAAGTCTGGACGTCTTTCGTAAACTTCAACTTCAAATCCTTTTTTCGCTAGTAAAATAGCTTGTAATGAACCAACTAATCCGGCTCCGACTACTACAACTTTTTGCATGTTGACGTGATAATTTGTTTCCCTTGTTCACCCAAACACAGTTTGGATGTTTGTGTTTGACAAAGTTGGTGAAAAGAATGGAAATAGAGTCGAGATTGATTCTAAATCGGAATTGAGTAGCGTTTTGAGAACTGTAAAAAAATGGCCTTAAAATTTTGCTTCTTACCCTGTAAGTAATTGCATCAAAGAAGAAATGTTAGAATAAGAATAGTAGTGAGATCAAAATTAAGAAGCAAAAAATACTTTACTTACTATCTGTGATTTTCTGGCTACTTTTCTTGTTTCTTAGGCTTTTTGGTCGTGCTTTTCTTTTTTAATTTCTTAATGAAAGCACTAATTTCTCTTCTTTCCTTGTCTGAAAGTGGAGAGCTCTCAATATTTAGGTTAACATTTTTTGGTTCTGCTATGTGTGACATTTTCAGCTTGTTTTAAAATATTTAATTACAAGATTCTTAGCAGCTTCTGTAGGGATGATCATACGTTGATTTTTAAAGTGGTATGCTCCTAAAGTATCTTCATAATGTTTTATCAATTTTGATTTTGCTGTAAAAGCTACAAATCCTTCAAAGCCGATTTGGAATGATAGCTTACAAGCGTAAGCGACTAGATTACCTGGGACTCCTTCGTAAAGCTTCTTTTTACCTATATTAAACGGGGCGTTTTCCAACAAGTTTATAAAAACATGATCAGTTTCACGATAAACACTAATTAGTCCCTGAATAATGTCAGGGTTGTTTACAATTGTCAATTTGTAAACTTCTCTAGTCATGTCATTAAACTCTGTTTTCCAATCAAACTTCCAACCATCGTTTTGGAGTAGGTGATTAATATCTGATTTTTTAAGTGTTGAAATTTCAGTTTGAAAACTGTCTCCAGAAATTGTATTTAAGATCGAATCAGTAAGACGATCAACAACAAAACCTTGTTCTATTTTTTCCATGCTTAAAAATAATACTTTAAACAGAGGATTTCAAACCAGGGGATATTACAAAACTAATCGTCTTCCATTCTCTTTTTGAAGTAGCGTCCTCCTCTTGGAGGTTTCGTTCCTTTACGAACAGAAAAACGAGCGATGACCATGCCAACAAGTAAAATCGCAAATATGTAAAGGATGTCTGTCATACTGCTTCTTCGAGGATTTTACCAAATCTGTAAACATCTTCAAAGCTATTGTAAAGAGGTACGGGAGCAATACGAATCACGTTTGGTTCGCGCCAGTCTGCTATAACACCATTTTTCGTAAGATGATCAAAAAGTGCTTTTCCCTGTCCGTGACAAAGGATAGAAAGTTGACAACCGCGCTGATTTTTATCTCGCGGAGTGATAATCTCAAAGTTTACGTTTTCGCTGTTTGCTGAAATTTCATCCACTACAAATTCGAGGTAACCCGTGAGTTTCTCGCTTTTGGTTCTGAGCTTACTCATATCTAACTCGCTAAAAATGTCAAGCGAAGCTTTATGGGGAGCCATTGCAAAAACCGGAGCATTTGACAATTGCCATGCTTCAGCAGTTGGCATTGGATCAAAACGCTTTTCCATTTTGAATCGCTCTTCCTTGTTGTGTCCCCACCAACCGGCAAATCGTTTGATGTCTTTATCAGTGCAGTGCTTTTCGTGAACAAAAACTCCCGATACACTTCCCGGTCCTGAGTTCATATACTTGTAGGAACACCAAGCTGCAAAATCGACATCCCAGTCGTGAAGTTGGAGAGGAATGTTTCCCGCAGCGTGAGCGAGATCCCAGCCAACAATGGCTCCAGACTCATGACCGGCTTTAGTGATCGTTTTCATGTCCCAAACCTGGCCGGTATAGTAATTTACTCCACCAATCATGATAAGCGCTATTTCATCGCGGTGCTCCTCGATTTTAGCTAACACATCTTCGGTTCTGATCGTGTGCTCACCTTCACGAGGATGCAGTTCGATGATGGCGTCATCTGCATCATAGCCGTGAAATTCAACCTGACTTTGAAGAGCGTATTGATCGCTTGGAAAAGCTTTCCCTTCACAAAGAATCTTGTATCGACTTCCTTCAGGGCGATAAAATGAAACCATGAGTAAGTGGAGGTTTGTTGTGAGTCCGTTCATGGCCACAACCTCAGTTTCTTTTGCACCTACAATTTTGCTGAGCGGACCAGCAAACATCTCATGGTAACTAAACCAAGGGTGCTTAGCCTCAAAATGACCTTCTACACCGTACTTTGCCCAATCGTTGAGTTCCTGATCGATTACTTCCCTGGCAGATTTAGGTTGTAAGCCGAGCGAGTTACCGGTGAAATAAACCGTATCTTCTCCGTTGTGTTGGGGAATATGGAATTTTTCGCGGTAGCTTCTCAATGGATCGGCTTCATCAGCCCGGGCTGCAAATTCGTGTGTGAAAGCGTAATTCATCTTGATCAAATTTTCGTTGCAAACTTAGCAGTTCTGCAGTAATTATTGGTCAGAACCGAAAGTTTAGTCAGGGGTATTTATTTTTGACACTTCCCTGACCGCTTAGTTATTTGCAGACTTCTACATTTGTAGTCATTCAAAATATTACAATATGAAGCGCGAAGAATCGAGTAAATTATTTGATAAAGCAAAAACATTATTTCCAGGTGGAGTTAACTCTCCGGTGAGAGCCTTTAAAAGTGTTGGTGGTAGTCCCATCTTTTTTGAAAGTGGAAAAGGTGCTTTTCTAAGAGATGTAGACGGAAATGAGTTCATCGATTTTTGCTGTTCTTATGGTCCGCTCATTTTAGGACATGCGAATGATAAGGTGGTTGAAAATGTTCAAAAGACAGTAGCCAGAGGAACATCTTTTGGTGCACCAACGAAAGAAGAAAACGAATTGGCTGATACCATTTTGTCAAACCACCGTTACATCGAGCGAATAAGATTTGTCAACTCAGGGACTGAAGCTGCTATGAGTGCGATTCGCCTGGCTCGCGGATATACAGGTAAAAACAAGATTATCAAATTTGAAGGCTGTTATCACGGTCACGTTGATTCGCTACTCGTTAAAGCAGGATCTGGTTTAGCAACGTTGGGTACTTCTTCATCTGCCGGTGTTCCCGAGGATACTGTAAAAGATACCATCGTATTGCCACTCAATAACAAAGAAGCTGTTGAGGAAGCAGTAAAAAAATACAAAGGTGAAATTGCGGCAATCGCACTGGAGCCAATACCGGCCAATAACGGATTGTTGATCCAGGGAAAAGAATACTTGCAATTCCTTAGAGATGTTTGTGATAGAGAAGGAATTCTGCTCTTTTTCGATGAAGTGATTTCCGGCTTTAGAGTTGGTTTTGAAGGAGCAGCCGGTTTTTATGATATTCAGCCAGATTTGATTGCATTTGGAAAAATCATTGGAGGCGGATTGCCTGTTGGTGCTTATGCAGCATCAGAAAAAGTCATGAGTAGCGTTTCTCCTGAAGGGCCGGTTTACCAGGCGGGTACGCTTTCGGGAAACCCGGTGGCAATGTCGGCCGGAATCGCACAAATCAAAGAGTGCCTGAAACCTGGATTTTATACAGAATTAGCAGAAAAGACAGATGAGTTTTGTTCATCAATAGAATCGTACGCCAAAGAAAAAGGGTATGACTTCTCAATGCCGCATATCGGAAGCATCTTTTGGTTGGCCTTTTCAAATGACGCTATCAAGAGTGCTGATGCAATTCCAGCAGAAAGTGGTGATTATTTTAAGAAGTTGCACGCCATCTTGCTCGAAAATGGAGTTCACCTTGGGCCATCAGGCTTTGAAGTTGGCTTTGTGAGCGAAGCACATGGCAAAGATGAGTTGGATAGAGCTGGCGGTGAAATAAAAAAAGCACTGGATCAGTTATTTGGCTAAAAAGTTTTCGGTCAGAACCGGATGGTGGTTCGGTTCTGACCATCACTCAATAGAAAGTAAAATTGATTTTTAGATCATGTAAATTCATTTACTTTTCTTTTCTTTGGGGTCACGTGGAAAGATTTGGCTGATTGCAACCACATGAAAAAATGCTAAATGGAAAATCCAATCAGCTGTTGAGAATTCTACTCATAGCAAAAATTATTAAAAATGTCGTATTTATTTACTTCGGAGTCTGTCAGTGAAGGACATCCCGACAAAGTATCAGATCAAATTTCAGATGCAATTTTAGACAACTTCCTCGCATTTGACGAGCACTCAAAAGTAGCCTGTGAAACAATGGTTACTACCGGGCAGGTAGTGCTTGCGGGTGAAATTAAATCAAACACCTATATTGATGTTCAGGACATCACAAGAAAAGTGATCAACGGCATCGGATACAATAAAGGTGAGTACATGTTTGAGGCAAACTCGTGCGGAATTCTTTCAGCTCTTCACGAGCAATCGCCAGATATTAACCAGGGTGTTGATCGCGGAAAGCCTGAAGATCAGGGAGCCGGTGACCAGGGGATGATGTTTGGTTACGCAACAAATGAGACAGATAATTACATGCCTTTGGCGCTGGATTTATCTCACCGCATTTTGAAAGAGCTTTCTCAAATGCGAAGAGATGGTGATGAAATCACTTATCTCCGCCCAGATGCTAAAGCTCAGGTAACGATTGAGTACAGCGATGATGATGTTCCACAGAGAATTGACACAATCGTAGTTTCAACACAACACGATGCTTTTGATTCTGACGACAATAAAATGTTGGATGAAATCAAGCACGATATCATTAATAAGGTAATACCAAAAGTAAAAGCTCAGTTAGCACCTGAGTTGCAAAAATTATTTGATGGTCAGATCCAATACCACATCAACCCAACAGGTAAATTCGTGATTGGTGGTCCGCACGGTGATGCTGGATTGACCGGTAGAAAAATTATTGTTGATACGTACGGAGGGAAAGGAGCTCACGGAGGTGGAGCATTTTCCGGGAAAGACCCAAGTAAAGTGGATCGTTCAGCCGCTTATGCTGCTCGCCACATCGCGAAAAATCTCGTAGCAGCAGGTGTTGCCGATCAGCTACTCGTACAGGTTAGTTATGCGATTGGTGTAGCAGAACCAACAGGTGTTTATGTTGACACTTATAAAAGCAGCAATGTCGATTTAACCGATGGCGAAATCGCTCAAAAAGTCATGAAGCTGTTTGATCTCCGTCCGGGTATTATTGAAAAGTCACTAAAACTCCGCAACCCAATTTATGCTGAAACAGCAGCTTACGGACACATGGGGAGAACCTCAGAGGTTGTAACGAAAGAATTTGACAGACTTAGCTCTGATGGAAAGGAAACCATCAAAAGAGAGGTTGAACTTTTCACCTGGGAAAAACTCGATAGGGTTGATGATGTTAAGAAGGAGTTTGGAATTGGCTAAACTCTAACAGATTCAATAAAATATTAAAAGCCGCATATAGTTTCGCTGTATGCGGCTTTTTATTTGATATTCAAGTATATTTTTTTAATGATTAACACTCTATTTTATAAAGTTTTTGTGTCGAAGGACTATAAATTTAGGATTTATAATTATAAAATTATTATGTTTGAAAGATAAAGTTTATTATTAACAAACTATTGTAGCATTATGAAAAGAAGTTTACTTTCTCAAGGGATTTTCATTATTATATCCCTTCTGGTTACACAATTTGGGTATAGCCAATTTTCTGAGACATTCGATAATACAACAATCCCCGCTAATTGGACGAATTCAAATAGTACAAGTTCAACTAGTACTAATGCTTTTTGGAAATTTACTGGGAATCCTGGTTACGCTATGGGAGGAACTCAGGATCATACAGGTAACAATGGATCATTTGCCTGGGTTGATGGAAGTTCGCCAGATGGACTTGTTGTTAGCTTGACCTCTCCCAGTATTCAGCCTATTCCGAACATGTATCTTGACTTTTACCTTAAAAGAGACATTGGTACTTATAGTACTACCCACAATACTTTCACAGTTGATTTTTATGATGGAAGTACATGGCATAATGGTGTGTTTACCCATAGTAGTAATACTGCAGGAGGGAATTGGGAATTATTTACTGTACAGCTTGATAACTTTCCAGTAAATGGAAATATTCAAATCAGGTTCAATGTTAATAAGAACGGATCAACAGCATTCTATGATGATGTAGCCCTTGATGATGTTTCTCTTTACATTGGTTATCCACCAACTCCTAATGATGCAGGTATTACAGGAATTGACACTTCAACGGTGACCTGCAAGGGGTTAAATGATGTCAAAGCGCAATTGTCAAATTTTGGTTCAGATCAATTGACAAGCGCTACTGTTAATTGGAGTGTAGATGGGGTTGTTCAATCACCCCTTTTATTTTCAGGTGTTTTAGATACTCTTGGTGGTCAGGGTTCAACAGATACAACTTTGACTTTAGGTCAATACAACTTTCCATCTTCAGGGACTTATAATATTAAAGTTTGGTCTGAAGATCCAAATGGTGTTTTTGATACAATCAATTTTAATGATACAGTTACTTCTGAGGTTGATGCAGATATGATCGATCTTCAGGTAGAAGATATGGCAGATGTTTCATGTTTTGGAGGATCTGATGGATATGTGAAAGTTACTAGTAATGGTTATGCTCCTACTTATATTTGGAGTAGTGGTTCTACAGGGGATTCTGTTACTAACTTGTGGTCAGAGACTCATTCGGTAGTAGCAACTGATTCTGTTAGTTGCCCTGATACTTTAGATGTAATTGTTAACGAGCCACCAGAGTTAATGGTGAACTTACTCGAAGGAGGAAGTGTTCCGTGTTATGGTGATAACCAGGGCATGGTTTCAGTAGAAGGTCAAGGCGGTGTTGGAAATTACACTTACTACTGGGGTAATGGAGATACAGATAGTACCAGAAGCGGATTAAATGTCAATACAACGCACAATATAACAGTTACTGATGGAAATGGATGTCAGGCAACGGCTTCTTACACTATTTTTGAGCCAAATGAATTAGAGGTTTTGACAGATTCATACAATAAAAATGCAGGTTGTGAAAACCAAATCGGAGCTATATCTGTTAGTGCAAATGGAGGAACATCACCATTTAGTTACAACTGGAGTAATGGCTCTACAAGTTCAGGTTTGAATGGTTTATCAGGAGGTGATTATACCGTAACGATTACAGATGATAATGGATGTACGGTTACTGAAACATATCCTGTTTATGATTTAGATGTATCAATCACCAATCTTACACCAACACTCATTGCAAACTTGAGTGGAGCAACTTACCAGTGGATTGACTGTGATAATGGACAGCCTGTAGATGGAGCTACAAGCGATACATTCACTCCAGAAGATAATGGATCATATGCAGTAGTCATTACAAGTGGAAATTGCACAGATACATCAAGATGTGTTGAAGTGTTGAATACAAGTACTGAGGATTTAATAGGAGGAGAGAATAGCTTTAAAATCTATCCAAATCCTACAAGTGGTGAGTTCACAATGTCATTTGGCTCATCAGCAAAGAATGTAGAGTACGAGTTAATCAATGCTCAGGGAAGTGTAATTGATCG
>NZ_JAVLBN010000022.1:0-34832 GCF_031581065.1 Salibacter sp. | reverse complement strand
AAAACGCCTCGATATTTCGCAATTGAAGGCCGGCTTTTATTTGGTTCTGACCGAAACAGATCAGGGAACGACCACAAAGAGTATTGTCAAAAATTAACCGCCATTACTCATGAATATTTGTAAAAATCTAAATTTGGCGGTTAACCCCATTTAGAAGCAGTTAAAATTGAGGCACGAAATTTTTAGTAATTCTTAATCGCTTTATGAGATAGATCAAAATCACATGAAAAACCCGGGTTAAGTCTTTCGAACATCAGGTCTGCTCACAAGGTAAACGCCAAAAAAGATCAAAATGGCTGAAAGAATTTTAATCCACGTTATTTCGTCTTTACCAAGCAATAGCGAAAAAACACTGGCGATCAACGGCTGAGAATAGATGTAAATACTCACGACTGTCGGTTGTACGCGCTTGAGCGCAAAGTTATTGAAGAGGTAAGCGAGAAATGTTGTTCCTACGACTACATACAAGATCTCCAGGTAGATTTTTGTCGGCATCTCGCTCCAGTTGATCTCGGTAAACTGTCCAAAACCAAATGGAATTACAAAAAGGAATCCGAACAAAAAGGCCCACTTCACAACGGTTATGGGCTTGTATTTTTCCATCAGTGGTTTCACGAGCACAAGGTAAATACCAAAGCAGGCTGCATTGAGAAAAACGAGCAAGTCGCCAAAGGCTGTCTCTGAACTGAAAGTCAGTTCACCTCCCCGTGATCTGAATAAAATCAACAAAACGGCCCCTGTAATCCCCAGTCCAATTCCGAGCACTTTTTTCGGTTTGATGGCATTTTTAAGAATAATCGATGCCATGATCAGAACCAGAATAGGGTTACTCACCATAATAATACTCGCGTTGATGGGAGTTGTAATGTTGAGTCCTTCAAAGAAGAGAAGCTGATTGCCGGCTACACCAAAAAGTGCGCAAATGATGAGTCGGGGAAAGTCTTTTTTGTCGACTTTTTCTCCGGTTCTGAAGAGTGAGGCAAAAAGCCAAAATAAGAGCAATGCTCCACCAACTCGCAAGAATATGAACCCTGACGGACCAACGAAATTAGGCATTACATCTTTTGCTAAAATGTAATTGAGACCATAGATGAGATTTGCTCCAAAAAGAGCTAAATGAGCCGGTATGACGTTTTTGTTACTCAAAGACGATTACGGTCAGAGCCCTGCCCCGCCTACTTTTTGAGCACTTTAGGAACTTTGAAGTAATCAGAGTCTTTATCGGGTGCATTCCTGAGCGCCTCGTCTTGTGAAATATTCTGATCGACTTCATCAGCGCGGAGCTTGAGCGATTCATCAGTCATGTACACCAGCGGCTCCACACCCTCAGTATCAACTTCTCCAAGCTTATCGATAAAGTTGAGAATTCGCTGCATATCACCCTTGATCGCCTCTTTTTCCTCGCCTTTAAATTCGAGTTTAGCCAATGCTGCGATCTTGTCAACTAATTCATCATTTACTTCCACTGCACTAAATTTTGATTGGGCAAAAGTAAGTTATCAAATCGAACTTTCGAATCGTTAATTGTGTACTATCAAATTCAAAGATTGTATTCACTCCAATTTTTGAATTACTACTTTTGAGCAAAATTTGTTGAGCAGTAATGGCACGAATATTAACAGGCATACAGGCAACCGGTGTTCCGCATCTGGGAAATATATTGGGAGCAATTGAACCGGCAATCAACCTTGCTAATGACCCAAAAAATGAATCGCTTCTCTTTATCGCAAACCTCCACACGCTCACTTCAATCAAAGAACCTGAAGTGATCCGTGAAAACACCTATGCTGTTGCAGCAGCCTGGTTAGCGCTCGGACTAAACACTGAACGCACAATTTTTTACCGCCAGAGTGACATTCCTGAAGTAACGGAAATGACCTGGTACCTCAACTGTTTCACTCCTTTTCCAATGCTCGCTAATGCACACAGCTTTAAAGACAAGAGCGACAGACTCAGCGATGTGAATGCCGGCTTATTCGACTACCCGGTACTTATGGCCTGTGACATCCTAATGTACGATGCTGATATCGTCCCTGTGGGAAAAGATCAAAAACAACATTTAGAAATGACACGTGACATCGCAGGCTCTATCAATCACAATTTAAACAAAGAGGTGCTAAAGCAACCCGAGGCCAGCTTTGATGAAAATGTCATGATCGTTCCCGGTATTGATGGCGAGAAAATGAGCAAATCCTACGGAAACACGATCAACCTATTCCAAACGGATAAAAAACTCCGCAAAAACGTGATGAAAATTGTCACGGATACTACTCCGCTCGAAGAGCCCAAAAACCCTGATGCGTGCAACGTTTTTAAAATCTACAAGCTCGTAGCTTCTGACGAAGAAGTAGCGACAATGCGTAAAAATTACGAAGCGGGAGGCTACGGATACGGTCACGCCAAGCAGGAGCTCTTTGAAAAACTGCGCGATAACTATAGCGAAGCAAGAGAACGTTTTCAGCACCTCATGGACAACAAACACGAAATCGATCAGGAGCTGGAAAAAGGAGCTGAAAGAGCCAGGGAAATTGGCCGCCCCGTACTGAACAGATTGAGAAAGGAACTCGGCTATTAACAACTAAAAACGGAACCAATGCAACCCGATTTTTTAAAAGATGGAGATCTCGTTTACATCGTTTCACCGGCTAAAAAAATCGAGGCCAACAAGGTTTTGTATGCCCGTAAGCTCCTTCAGTCATGGGGGCTTGAAGTTCAGCTTGGGAGAGGTTGTGCCGGTGAGCACTACTATTTTTCGGGATCTGACCAGGAGCGAATTGACGATTTTCAATCGGCACTCAACGATCCAAATTGCAAAGCTGTTATTTGTACGCGTGGCGGATACGGCTCGGTTCGTATTATCGATGAACTGGATTTTTCAGGTTTCGGTCAGAGCCCAAAGTGGATTGTGGGTTTTAGCGATATTACCGTTTTTCACTCGCACGTAACCACCAATCTTGATGTTCAAACAATTCACGGCACTGTTCCACTGAATTACAACAAAGATGAAGAATCGGTTGAGACTCTGCGCAAAGCGCTTTTTGGAGAAAAAATCAGCTTTGAGATTGAACCTTCAAAATTCAACAGATCAGGAACAGCAAGAGGTGAAGTTGTTGGTGGAAATTTGAGTATTATTTCCAGTCTGACAGGAACCAACAGCGATATCGATACTAAAGGCAAAATCCTGTTTCTGGAAGAAATCAGCGAATACGGCTACAAAATTGACCGCATGCTTTGGCAACTCAAAAAAGCAGGAAAACTAGACCAACTCGCAGGGTTAGTAATCGGTTATTTTACTGATATCAAACAATCAGTTGATGTTTTTGGTATGAACTGGCAGGAACTCGTTCTCGAAAAAGTGAAGGAATTTGATTTTCCGGTTCTTTTCGACTTTCCGGCCGGACACGAAAAACGCAATTTACCACTCTACATCGGTCGCGAAGCGGATCTGACCGTAACCGCCCAAAAAAGCACTCTCACTTATGGCTGATCACAACGAACTTGGCGAAAAAGGCGAAGAGATGGCACTTCAACATCTCGAGAAAAACGAGTTTGACATCCTGGATACAAACTGGCGCTTTGGAAAGGATGAAATCGACATTATCGCACAAAAAAAGGACGAGCTCATCATCGTAGAAGTGAAAACGAGGATAAACGAATACTTTGGCGACCCGGAAGAGTTTGTGTCAACCGGCAAGCAAAAAAGACTCATCAAAGCAGCCAATGCTTACATCGAGGAAAAAGACCTCGATGTGGAAACGCGTTTTGATGTTATCGCTATCATTCTCAACTCAAAATACCAAAAAATCAACCACATAGAAGAAGCTTTTGGTCCCCAATGGTAAAGTTCTTACTACCTTTGCACCCCAATTTGTGGATAGTATGACGAATAAAAGAGGCAAAGGGCCAAAAGGCGAAAAGAACAAAAGCAGAGCGAACGAATTAAAAAGCTCAGCATCAAAGAGGTACAGCAAAGGAAAACGACTCGATAAAGACAAGTTTTTAAAACGCGGCCGTAAAGGCGAGCCACAACCAAAACCTGATAAAGAAAAGAAGGAAGGTGTTCGCCTGAATAAATATTTGGCCAATGCCGGAATTTGTTCTCGAAGAGAAGCCGACACACTCATTGAAGCCGGAGCAGTTGAAATAAACGGTGAAGTTGTCACTAAACTGGGAACACGCGTTAAACCAACTGATGACGTAAAATGTGGCGGTTCTAAAGTCAACCGTGAAAAGCCTGTTTATGTCTTGCTCAACAAACCAAAAGATTTCATTACGACTGTCAGTGATCCCCAGGGCAGAAAAACGGTAATGGACATCGTTGGAAAAGCCTGTAAAGAACGCATCTATCCTGTTGGCCGACTCGACCGCAACACAACCGGTGTTTTACTGTTCACTAACGATGGTGATCTCGCCAAAAAACTGACTCATCCAAAACACCAGGTCCGCAAAATTTACCACGTCACAACCGACCAACCGATGAGCAACAACGATCTCGTTCAACTCTGTAAAGGAGTTAAGCTCGAAGACGGAACTGTACAAGCCGATAAAGCAGCATTCGTAGAAGGAAAAGAAGACCGCAGAGAAATTGGCGTTGAGTTGCACTCTGGCAAAAACCGCGTGATCAGGAGAATGTTTGAGGCACTCGAGTACAAAGTGGTAAAGCTGGACCGCGTATCTTTTGCCGGACTCACCAAAAAGAATATTCCGCGTGGCCATTACAGATTCCTCAACGAAAAAGAAGTTTCGTTTTTGAGAATGCTTTAGACAATCTTTTACCCAATAAATAGTTTAAAAGTCCTCAACCGGGGGCTTTTTTCGTTTGTTAACGAACTGTAGCTTAGCTCCAACTAAAAAACCGTTACCGGATAAGCATGAAGTGGGTAAAGCGCATTTTTTTAACGCTTCTTATTGCAGCTGTCATTATTGGCGGGCTCGCAACATGGGCGGGGTATCACTACCGCGGAATGATCGTTCCGGTGGTGACGCAACAGCTCAATAAGAACCTGCAAACGAAGGTGCATGTAGATACCATTCAACTCACTTTCCTCAAGCATTTCCCTATGGCATCGGTTGAGTTTGAAAATGCTGTTGGACTCAGCAGTAATCCAAACAGCCAGTTCGATACACTTTTTAAAGTTAACAGACTCTATCTCTCCTTTAGCCTGATCGATCTCTACAAAGGCAATTACAAACTACGCGAAATCGAAGCTGAAAACGGGTTTATGCACATGGATGTGGATCAAAATAACCGCCAAAACTTCGAGTTCTGGAATTCACAAAACGATACTTCATCATCTAATTTTTCCATCGCGCTGGAAAAAGTCACACTCGATGAACTACACTATCGTTTTGCACATCAGCCACGTGAAGAAAACTTCTCTTTTCAGATCCAAAAAATAACCGGCAAGGGTGATTTCTCCTCAACTGATCAAAACATCGCCCTCTATGGCAAGCTGAAAGTCGATGATCTCAAAATCGGGAATATTCACTATTTGCCTGGCGAGGAAGTCAGCCTGGATGCCGGAATGGAAATGAATCCCAAAAACAATTTTTACCAGGTTTCGCGCGGAACTGTCACCTTGCGCAATCGCTACGATCTCCATATAACCGGCAAAACAACAGCTAAAGATTTGAAATGGAATATCGATGGTCAGAACCTCAACATAGCCGTGCTCTCGGCTCTGATGCCGGATAAAGTCACCACTTTCTTCAACGATTTTAAAGGAAAAGGGAAACTCAACTTCGATTTAAATATCGAACGCCAGAATGAAAACAAAAAGCCCTCCATCAATAGCGAATTCACGATTGAAAATGGTTCACTCGATCTTTCCAAATACAAGATTGAGTTGGCCAATCTCAACACAAGTGGTCGCTACACCAATGGCGGCAATCAAAATGCGCAGAGTAGTCAGATCCATTTTGACACACTTTCAGGAAAGCTCAACGGAGCGGTTATCAACGGACGGTTCAGAATGCAAAACTTCATCCATCCTCTTTTTGAGTCCAAATTTACAGCCGAGGGAAATATCAATCAGTTCGATAATTTCATTAAGCCCGATACCATTTCCAGCTGGAACATTCCCGTGAAAATTGACGCAGCCATTGCCGGCCGCATCATGAACACCGATTCCATTTACTACACCGATTTTGTCAACTGGGAAAAAGAAATCAACCTCACCGCTACAAAAGCCGGGCTCAAAGTCGAGAATTCGCCTTACACATTTTCGGATCTGACCGCAAATCTCAATTCCACAAACAACGACATCAAAATTGAAAAACTCAACGGTTTATGGGGGTCTGACTCACTCGATTTAAGCGGAACCTGGCGAAATGCACTTCCCTTTTTCCAAAAAGAAAACACAAAACCGTTTCGGTTTTTTGGAAATATCTTTCTCCAAAAGTTTGACTACAACGAATTTCAGAAAAAACAAAAACCAGATAGCTCAGCATTCACACTCCCAAAAAACGTGTTGGCTGATATCAACCTCAGCATAAATGAGTTGATTTACGATCAAAGTCGGTTTGAAAAAGTGCGTTCAAGAGTATCGGTCAGAGCCGGACTCATCGAAGCAAAACGTTTTCAGACCAACGCTTATGGCGGAAACATGAACGGTAAGTTCCTGTTGCGTGACGGGAGCAGTAACGTCAAGCTAATTGCATCAACTCAATTGAATGAGTTAGATGTACAACAGCTTTTCACAGCCTTCAACAACTTTGGTCAACAGGAAATCACAGCCGATCATTTGCGCGGAAAGCTCACCAGCAGCACAAGACTGAGTATCCCAATCGATCGCAATGCCAATGTCATTTTCAAACAACTCGATGCTGTTGCAGATTTACAAATCGCCAACGGTGAACTCATCGACTACAAACCGCTACAAGGAGTCACTGATGTTGTACAGGAAAACAAGTTCCTGAGGCTTTTTATCAAGCTCGATGATTTTGAAGAGCGCTTGAAGCACGTAAAATTTGAAACCTTACAGAATACCCTTCGCATCAAAAACGAGGTTGTTACCATTCCCGGCATGCAAATTTCGTCATCGGCATTGAACATCGATCTATCAGGCGAACATCATTTCAATAACGACATCGACTACAAGCTCAGCTTCAACCTCAAAGAAGTGTTGCAAAAAAAGGATGACAAATGGAAACAGTCAGACTTCGGCTACATCGCGGATGACGGAACAGGAAATATGCAGCTCTTTCTGCACATTCACGGGAATGTTGACGATCCCATTATCGACTTTGATAAATCGGCTCGTAAGCAAAACAGGAAGCAGATTGTTGAGCGCGAAGTACAAACCACTAAAGCCATTTTGAAAGATGAACTGGGCTTATTCAAGGGCGATACTACAATCCCTGAGATAGAAGAGCCAACTGAGCAGGAGTACGAACTCGAGTTTGACCCGTCAGAAAACAAGGACAATGACGATAAGTCGGCTCAATCAGGCTCTGACCGTGAACCTGAAAAAGAAGAGAAAAAGGGCGTTTTCAAAAAATTTATCGATAAATTGGGCGTTAGCGACACAACTCAATCTAAATTTGAAGATTGGGAAATTGAAGACGAAGATCTCTAAGCTTGAATATTTACACGCGAAAAATACTGTGGAAAAGAATCCTGTTTGTGCTGGCCCTGCTCATTGTGGGCTCATCGTTTTGGTACACAAACAGGCTGGTTCAAAAAATCGCTAAAGAAGAGCGAAAGCAAGTTCAGTTGTGGGCCGGAGCGATTGAGAAAAAGGCTAATCTGGTCAAATACACCAACAAACTTTTCAAGGAATTACAGGCCGAAGAACGCAAAAAAGTGGAACTGTGGAGCGATGCTACCAAATCGCTCATCAACGCAAAAGAAATCAAGCTCGCACTGAGAGTTGTAGAATCAAATACCACCATCCCTATCATCCTCACAAATGGCGAGGGCGACTACACAACTCACCGCAATATTAGCGGAGTCATAGAATTTGATAAAGATACTCTTTCAGAACCTGAGCTCGCCCGCATCAAGACACACAACGACACTGTTGTTCGCAATACGCTGGCCGAGATGAAAGAAGAAGGCAGGAAAATTGACATCAACTATTACGGTCAGGATGTCAACTACCTGTACTACAAAGATTCAAGGCTTTTTGAAGAACTCAAAAGTACTTTCAACGATCTGCAGGTTTCCTTTATCAGCGAGGTTGTGACTAACTCTGCCTCAACACCGGTGATTTTTACAAATGTTGAGCGCGATTCCATCATCGCAACCGGCAACATCGATTCATCAGTGATTGAAAACCACGATAAGTTCCTGAAACAACTCAAAGATATGGAAGCTCAAAACGAGCCTATTTCTGTTGAGCTTGGCGATGACGAAACATTCATGATTTTTTATGAAGACAGTGACTTACTCACTCAGCTCAAATACTACCCTTTTATTCAGTTTTTTGTAATCGGGTTGTTTATCCTGATCGGGTATTGGTTGTTCAGCATTTCGCGAAAATCAGAACAAAACCAGGTTTGGGTTGGCATGAGTAAGGAAACAGCTCATCAACTGGGAACGCCACTCAGCTCGTTGCTCGCATGGTTGGAAGTACTCAGGAGCAAAGATGTTTCACCAAAACTCATCGGTGAAATGGAACGCGATGTGGGCAGATTGCAGGTCATCACTGAGCGCTTCTCAAAAATTGGCTCCACTCCAGATCTCAAAGAGGAAAATATCAACTTATTGATTAAAGATTTTGTGGAATACCTCGAAACCAGATTGTCCAAAAAAGTCAGTTTTACAGTACATACTTCAAAGGACGAACCACGCGCTCCGGTGAACCGCGCACTCTTTGGCTGGGTAGTTGAAAACCTCTGCAAAAACGCAGTTGATGCGATGGGCGGCAATGGTAGCATAGACATTACGATTGAAGCTAAAGAAGACAACGTCATCATCGATGTGAAAGACACCGGAAAAGGCATACAGGCCAATAAAAAGAAAGATGTTTTTCAACCGGGTTACACTTCCAAAAAACGCGGATGGGGCCTCGGGTTGTCGCTGAGCAAGCGAATCATCGAAAATTACCATCGTGGTCGCATTTTCGTGAAACAGTCAGAGCCGGGAAAAGGAACGACTTTCAGAATCATTTTAAACTCCTGACGTGGCAGGTGTTTATATCCACATACCGTTTTGTCACAAGGCGTGTCATTACTGTGACTTTCATTTTGTAACGCACCTTCGCGATAAGCCACAATTGGTAGAAGCGCTCAAAAAAGAGCTCGAATTGCAACGTGATTTTTTTGGATCTGACCGTGTAGAGACTATTTATTTTGGAGGGGGAACACCTTCTTTACTGTCAGAACCGGAACTCCGCCAGCTTATCGAGAGCGTTTTCGAGATTTACGATGTCATCGATGAACCGGAAATCACGCTCGAAGCAAACCCCGATGACCTCACTGATGAGAAACTCCGGCAGCTCAAAAAAGCCGGAGTCAACAGGCTGAGCATTGGCGTGCAATCGTTTTTTGATGAACATTTAAAATGGATGAATAGGACACATTCTGCGCAGGAAGCAGAAAATGCTTTGAAGCGCGCTCAGGATTACGATTTGTCCAATATCACACTCGATCTGATTTACGGATTGCCAAAACTCAACATGGAGCAGTGGCTGGAAAATGTGCAAAAAACAATCGCTCTCGATATTCCGCATATTTCAGCTTACAACCTCACCGTTGAGCAGGGAACCCCGCTCGCTTACCAGGTGAAGAAAAACAGAGTTCAAATTCCGCAAGACGAAAAGGTGCTCGCCCAATTCACTTACCTGATGGATGAACTGAAAAGCAATGATTACGTCCACTACGAAATCTCAAACTTCGCCCGCGAATGCGAGTACAGCAAGCACAACAGCAGCTACTGGCTCGGCAAGAAATATTTGGGAGTAGGACCATCGGCACATGGTTATGATGGCTCTGACCGATATTTCAACCCGGCTGACAACAAACGCTATCTCGAAAAAATCGGAAAACGTGAACTTCCCGCTAAATGGGAAAACACCACAAATCAAGACAAGCTCAACGATTATATCTTAACCCGACTGCGAACTATTTGGGGACTGGATTACGGTTTTATTGAAGAGCATTTTGGCTCAAAAGAACTGGACCGAATCATAAAAGAAGTTAAACCTTTTCTAAATCGGCAGGAAGTGGAACATAAAGCCGGAATTTTGACGTTAACCCGTAAAGGAAAATTTATCGCTGACCACATAGCTGCCAGTTTATTCAAAATTGACAATTGATGGAATTTTCGCTTAAAATCAACGACAAACGCTACATTGCTGATCTCGACAACCCGATCGATATAAGCATTCCTATTTCAGCTGACGGACCCCGAGCCTGGTATGTAGATCCGCCCAAAATTGAACCTGTAAAAGCTGATGGTTTTGTTGGCGCAGTAGCCCAGGGCGGAAGTGTCAATTTCAACAATATTTTTTTCAATCCGCACGGGCATGGAACTCATACCGAGTGCGTTGGTCACATCGACAAAACTGTTTACTCGATCAACGACCATCTCAAAAACTTCTTTTTTGCTGCTCAATTGCTAACTGTTGAGCCAAAGCAAGACAGAGAAGATTTAGTTATTGAAAAGGACTTACTGGAAGGGAAAATCGAGAATGGAATAAAAGCACTCGTGGTCAGAACCAAACCTAACAGCGCAGAAAAAACGCATAAAACACACAGCAATACAAATCCTCCATACTTCAGCAAAGAGGCGATGGAATACATTGTTGAAAACAAAATAGACCACCTTTTAGTGGATCAACCCTCTGTTGATAGAGAAAGTGACGGAGGAGCTCTCAAGGGGCACCACACATTTTGGCAACACCCAAATAATACGCGCTTTCACGCCACCATTACTGAAATGATATTTGCACCTGATTCTATAAGTGATGGCCTTTATTTTTTGAACTTAATGGTAAGCGGATTTAAAAATGATGCTGTACCGAGCAAACCAATCTTGTATAAATTACGTGTAGAATAGTATGACAACGATTAACTTCAACACAAAAATGGCCTTAGACGAAACTGACAAAATGATTTTGAAGGTTTTACAGGAAAATGGCCGCATCACAAACCTTCAGCTTTCAAAGGAAATCGGGTTGTCTCCGGCACCCACCTTAGAGCGCGTTCGTAAACTCGAGCGTAATGGTTTCATAGATAGTTTCCACGCCAAGCTCAACCACGAAAAATTAGGCTACGGACTAAAAATCGTGATTCAGGTTAGTTTGGTTCGTCAAATCGAAAATGCAGTTCAAAAGTTCCTGGATCAAATCAACGAAATTGATGAAATTATCGAATGCGAGCAGGTAACCGGTGATTTTGATTACTACATCAAGGTGTTAGTAAAAGACATCGCTGAGTACGACAAACTCGTAAACGATAAGTTGAGCCGCATAGAGGAAATTGGTCAGATGCGTTCCAGCGTGATTCTTTCAACTGTGAAAGATTCATCGCGTATTCCGGTAAAATAAGTTCAGCGTTTTTCGATTTCTTCTCTCGGGCTGATTTCGAATAATTGCATAAACCTGTTTCATAATTACTGATTAGTAAAGATGAACATAGAAGAGCTAAGGGACTATTGTTTAGCCAAACCGGCTACATCTGAAGGTATGCCCTTTGATGATGAAGTGCTTGTCTTCAAAGTAGCCGGTAAAATGTTCGCTCTGGTCAATATCAATAAATTCGAGAGCATCAACCTCAAATGTGACCCTGATGAAGCTTTAGAACTCAGAGCTCAATATCCTGAGGTAAAGCCGGGCTATCACATGAGTAAAAAGCACTGGAACACGGTTGAGTTTGGTGGTAACATCACGAAAACTTCTCAAAAAATGGATTGATGATTCCTACTTATTAATCGCGCAAAAATTACCTTTGAAGACTAGACGCGAATTAGGAATCAAATGAAACCATTTTTCAAACAGGCTTTTAGTTATTTCCTCCAGGGCTTGTTGCTTGTGACCCCACTTGCAATTACCATTTACATACTAATCGAGCTCATTGTGTTAATTGACGGATTAATTCCGTTCAACCTTTTTCCCGGTGCCGGTTTGTTGATCATTTTCGTGCTACTCTCTCTCCTGGGGCTACTTGGTAACACAATCATTTTACGTCCTATAAAAGTGGCATTTCAACAATTGCTCAACAGAGCTCCGCTCATCAAAACAATTTACCAGTCCATCTCTGATTTACTTACAGCCTTCGTTGGTCAAAAGAAAAAGTTCAGCCAACCCGTTATTGTAATCCTTAGTGATGAAAGCAACTTACAACGACTCGGGTTTGTCACACAAGACGATTTATCAATTCTCGGCATCTCAAAAGAAAAAGTAGCTGTTTATTTGCCACATTCTTACAACTTTTCAGGCAATGTATTCATTGTAGATAGTAAGAATGTAAAACCGATAAACGCCAAATCTTCTGACGTGATGAAATTCATTGTATCGGGTGGTGTTTCCAGCTTTGATGAAGATGACGAAAAAGATCTTACCGTATAAAAATCACCTTCTTTTACACATGGTCATCCTCTTTTGGGGATTTACCGGAATTTTAGGGAAGCTCATTTCAATCGATGCTTTTAGCATTGTGTGGATCAGAATGCTGATCGCGTTTGTGTCGCTTTTCGTGTATTTGAAAGCCATAAAATTCTCGATCAGAACCGAACCCAAACGCGTGCTCCAGTTCATTGGAGTAGGATTTATTGTCGCCATTCACTGGATTACGTTTTTTCACGCGATCAAGATCTCTACTGTTTCCGTAGCACTGGCAACCCTTGCGACAGCCACGCTTTTCACCTCATTTTTGGAACCGTTGTTTTTCAAGCGGAGGATCATCTGGTATGAAATCCTCTTTGGCGGACTCGTAGTTGCCGGCTTAGTGATGATCTTCAACTTTGAAACAGAGTACACATGGGGAATCATCACAGCGCTCGTATCGGCATTTACCGCATCACTTTTCACCACAATCAACGGAAAACTCGTTTCAAAAGGAGAAAAGCCACGCAACATCACGATGTATGAAATGCTGGGTGGGACAATAGGTATTACGCTCTTTTCACTTTTTGGAACAGAATATTACCCCTGGCAAGTTGATCCCACTTTCAACGATTGGATTTACCTCGTCATTTTAGGTGTTGTGTGTACGGCTTACGCTTTTGTGGTCAGCGTGAATGTGATGCGCGAATTGTCTCCTTTTACAGTGAGCATCAGCATCAACATGGAGCCCGTTTATTCGATTCTGCTCGCTCTTTTATTCTTTGGTGATGACGAACGCATGTCACTCGGTTTTTATGGTGGAGCGCTGCTCATTCTCAGCACCATTTTAGCGAATGCCTGGTTGAAGAAGAGGTTGAGAACAAAAAGGGCGAATGCTTTACAACATTCGCCCAATTAGAATCTCAAATATTTCCTACTATCTACTGCACAACAACCTTCTCAGTTCGTGTGTAGTTTTCAGATTGAATTACCACGAAGTAAATACCGCTTGCGTAATCGCTAACATCAATTCTTTCGTTGACATTTTGCGGGTTGTTAAACCTTCCGGTTCTGAGTGTTTGTCCTGTGATACTCATCAAGCGGTAAGTTGCTGTAGCTCTTTCATCGAGCGAGCCTTTGATCGTCAACATATCGCGAACTGGGTTCGGATAGATAGACATCTTGTCGATTTGTTTGGCAACTGCAACACCCAGTGGGAACAGATCAACATCTAAGGTTGCTGTATCCATACATCCAAAGCGGTTTGTTTGTGTCACCATCAACGAGCCAACAGAGCCTGTACCCCATTCAACTGTTATCACATTGTTGTTCACATTTGTGATCGTTCCGCCATTTGCAGTCCAGTTGTAGCCGGTACCGTTATTCGCTGCCACGAAATACGTGTAAGAATTTCCCTGAACAGCCGCTATAGATCCCTGAATTGAATCTACAACGGGAGCGGGGTGAACGCGCACCCATTTTGTAGCAGTATCAGTACAACCTTGCGTTACACGGTATTCAATTCTGTGGAGTCCGTCATTTGCTAAATCCGGATCAAATGTTACTCCGAATACGCCCACTCCGGCAAAAGTTCCGCCAGCCGGTGAGCCAGACATGGTAACTGGTCCGTCATTTTCGCAATACGCAGTATCCAATCCGCCAATTTCAGAATTTCCATCTGTCACTTCGAGTGGTTCCGTTACTGTTAAGAAGCATCCGGTTGACGTATCGGTTACGGTGTAATCGATATCGTAAATTCCTTCACCGAGTTGTGATGGGAACACGTAAATGCTGTCTATTCCGGGTGCATCGTAAACTCCGCCAGCCGGACTACCACCTGTGAGTTCGAGTGTATCCTGAGACACGCAAACAGGAGCAAAAGGATCTAACGAAGCTGTTGGACCCTGAATAACATCAAGCGTTGCCGTATCAACTCCTGAACATCCGTTGGTATCATAAGAATAGATGATATCATACGATCCGGCACCAACATTTTGAGGCTTAAATTTTTTACCTGAATTCACAATTCCGGGACCGCTATACACACCACCGAACGGATCACCGAGCATCAGATCAAAACTTTCAGACGTTGAACAAATATCAGCCGAATCGCTCATAGTGACCTGAATGTTACTCACAACACTCAAAGTAGCTGTGTCCTGAGCCGGGCACATGTTGGAATCAGTATAAGTGTAAGTGATGAGATAGTTTCCAACCCCTACTGCAGATGCATCAAACTGATTATTCGTTATACCGGCACCTGAGTAAACACCTCCCAGTGGAGATCCGCCATCGAGGTCAACAGTATCAGCCCCTGCACAAACAAGTGCTTGCTGACTCAAACTCACCTGCGGACTACCAACAACTTCAATAACTGCTGTATCAGTAGCCACACAACCTCCTACATTGGCTGAATACTGGTACGAAACAATTCCGGGTCCGACCATTGATGGATCAAAAATACCGGTTGCAGTATCGATTCCGCTACCGAGGTAAACACCACCGGCTGGTGAGCCTGTATTCAAGGTGAATGGAGTTGCATTGTCGCAAATACCTAAAGTATCAGCAAGTGAAACGCTACCGCCCGGCACAACTGTCACTTCAAAGGTATCGACAACTGTACAGGCATTTGTATCAGTATATGAATAAACGGCTGTATCAGTTCCAACACCCATTGAATCGGGGTAGAAAATGTTATTAAAAAACCCGTTTCCTGTGTAATCTCCACCCTGCGGAGTTCCCAGGTTTGGATTAAATGGCGCACTTCCTTCACAAATTGCAGTGAGATCAGGATGCGTTACGGTCGGAACCGGTACAACCTCAGTCACATGTGTATCGGAAGCTGCACAAACGCCATTCGTATATTCGTAGTAAATCGTATCAAAGCCAATTCCGGCTGTATCTGGGTCAAAGAAGTTTCCAAAAACAGATGATCCGGAGAAAACACCTCCTGATGGAGTGGCATTCATGAATATTTGACCTGCATTGATACAAACATCATTGAGGAAGTTGATTTGAGGCTGCACAACAGAGTCAACCTGGATGTAATCGACAAGAGTCAAGGTATCAAAGACTCCTGCTGTATCTTCAGCTATAAGTACTACATCAAAAACACCAACCGTATCATACGTAACATTGACAATTGAATTGGTACTGTTAGTTGGATTTCCTCCTTCAAAGAACCATGTTCTGTCAACAGCACCAGCTAAACTCACATCTTCAAATTCAATTGAATTGCCCAGGCAAATTCCCGTATCAGATGCGAGGAATTGAGCCTGTGGCCCACACGAAGCAACCGTAAACGATTGCGAAACGCTATCGGCACAGCCATTAGGATTTGCCACCAAATACTGAATGGTGTAGCTACCTGCTCCAACAGCATTGGGATCAAAAGTAGACCCCGTAATTCCGGGCCCCTGGAAAGTACCTCCAGCCGGTGACGCTACAGCGCTGAGATCAACCGTTCCGGTACCCAGGCAATACTGGCTCTGAAGAGTAAAACTCACATTGGGTGCTGAGTCAACCACGATAAATCCGCTATCCTGGGCAGTACAACTACCCGTATTTGCTGAGTAATAAAAAACTGTAGTATCCACACCGTTTACTGATGGATCAAATGTGTTTGTGGTGCTATCGATTCCCGATCCCCAGAATGTACCGCCAGTAGGCGAAGCATTGTTCATCACGAAAGAGCCAACATTCTCGCAAACTTGCGTGTCGTTCACCACGACATTAGGTCCGGCAACCATTTCAATTGTAAATGAATCGACAACTGTACAGGAATTTGAGTCAGTAAAACTGTACGCAATTGTGTCAATTCCAATTGATGTTGAATCTGGATAGAAAATATTGTTTGTAAATCCGGGACCGGTATAATCTCCGTTAGGCGGAGTTCCGCCCTGAGGCGTGAAAGGTATTGTATTATCGCAAACAGGGCCAACATCGGGATGGCTGATGGTCGGAACCGAAATTATTTCAGTTGTAGCAGTATCTGATGCTGAACAAACGCCATTCGTTACAGTGTAAATGATATCGTGAAAACCTAATCCCGCAGCAACCGGATCGATCAGGTTACCTGAAACACCGGGCCCTGTGAATGTTCCTCCAGATGGAGTGGCATTTCCTGTTAGCGGATAATCTCCTGCATTGACGCAAAGATCATTGAGGAAAGTAAAACTGACTTGCGGAACGGTATCAACTGTTATGTGATTCACTTTTGTAATCGTATCAGAAACACCTGATGCATTCGTCACAATCAGTTGAACATCATAGCTTCCTGCAGCAGCATAAGAAACCTGTGGATTAGCTGCAGTAGAAATACCTGGCGTACCTCCGTTAAAAGTCCACGATTGAGATACAACATTACCCGTACTCGCATCAGTAAAAGTCACAGTTTCGCCTACGCAAATCACAGAATCAGAAACTGTATAAGCTGCAGTAGGCGGCCCTGAGGTTGGTGTGAAAGGAGCTTTCCCTGTTACAACGAGACCAAAATCCTGAGGGCCGTTGATGAGGTTTCCTTTATGAGTTACTTCAATTGTATAATTCCCTGCAACCGGATTTGCGATATACACTTTTTCTACATTATCTCTAAAATTATCGCCTGTAGTTGCAGCATTTGACGGATTTGAAGGGTCCAGAATATACGGATCATATGTAACCGTTCCGTTTGGACCTATAATTCTCAAATCCAAATCATTCTTCAGTTTCAAAGCAGGGTTGTTCAAAGGGTTTGAAAAAGTCACATCACCCACAACATCAGTCCATGCAATGGTAGCGCTCAATGGTTGTTGACCATCAGATGAAACATTGAGCGTATATGTTGATGTGTTTGATAAACTTTCTTCGAGAATTGTATCATTAATAGAGCCGGCAATAACATCAGCCGCTTTTTTTGTGTTCATGAGTCCCCAACCGTATTCGTAATCCGGACCGGGAGCAGAACCAGCTTCAAGAGCTGTTTCAATGATCAGAGCCTTCATCGTAGCAGATTTCAAAAACGAGCTGTAAAGACTGTCCTGCAAATCCTGTAACAAAGCAATTGACCCGGTTACTGATGGAGCAGACATTGAAGTTCCTGACTTAGTAGAGTAATCTGAGTCATTATCGTCATCTGATGACAAAAGCGCAACTCCATTAGCAGAAATATCTGGTTTGATTCTTCCATCGTCAGTTGGGCCCCAGCCACTGAAAGATGACATATTCACACTTGAAGGGCCAGTGTAATTGGGTACATCTGGTACGGCTGCGATAGTCAACACATTCTTTGAAACACTTGAAGAGGACATACAATCGTATCCTGTAGGGCAATCCTGCGCACGAATAGTTGAGGAAGACACCCAACCTGAACCGTCCCAAACCTCATGATTTACAGGTTGGTTATTTGGCCCGTCATTGCGATCATTTCCCGCACTTTTCACCATCAAATAATACGGATTCAATACTGCGATACTGTCCCAATCTGCACTTGTACTATTGTAACGACCAAAATTATCATCTTCATTAGCGCTTATTGTTGTGTCACCATACCAGCGCCATGTAGATTGTGAGCTCACATATCTCCATCCTGTAATAGTTCCATAACTATGATTACTTAGAATATTACCAGCACCTGCAAAACCGGTCATCTCTGGTTCATCACCACCAAAATCCCAGGCTTCAAGATTTGCTGCTGTGGCCATCCCTTTTGCAGATGGATTTACACCTGAAGCAATCATGGTACCGGCAACATGCGTAGCATGACTACTTGTTGAGCCATTATCGTTGTTGTTAGCTCTGCTACCAAACTCTTGATGAGTGTCCAGCACATCTCCGCCATCCCACTCACCAATTGTTATCGTATTTCCCGTCAAATTAAACGACCCCGGAATACCCGGCATCACTGAATCGGTTCTGATCGAAATTGCAGCATTTACATTATCGGTGATGTAATAAATAGGAAATCCTCTTTTGTCAAATCCTATCAACTGAGAAACGGTACCATCATCTTCAATATTAAAAACTGCTGACCTGCCATATTTCCTGGCAAATTCCTCAACCTGCTCATTGAACTTTTCAAATTTCTCGTTGAGATGTTGCTGATACTGATTCAGTTCTTCTGTTTTTATTTCCTGCTTAACTTTTTCGTAGGATTCATTTTGCGCAAATGCTGTCAATCCTGTAAAAAGACCTATTGCTACGAGTAGGGAATATCTCATTTGATTCAGTTTTTTAAGTCAGTTCAAATGTAAGGGAAAAATAGGATATGTGCCTGACGTATTGAAAAGTAGCTATTCAGCTTTCCTGTATTGCTTTCAAAACCGCCATCACAAGTTGTTTTTGCGAATATCCGTCAGCGATTAATGAGGTGATTCCAAATGCTTTTAACTCCTCAGATGTTGTGTTTCCAATAGCTACTGCTTTCGATTTTTTGAGTTCGTTTCCAGATTCAAAATAGCTTTTTACATTGCTCGGACTGGTAAAAACCACGACATCAAAATCAGCGTCCAGTTTTTTGTTTAGTAACCTCGTTTTGTAAGCGATGAGTTCAACATAACGGTCAGATCCGAGTACCCGCTGAAGTCGTCTCACGCTTCTATCTGATCGCGGTATGAGCACAGTTTCGTTCTCCGTAAGCATGCCGGCAAATTGCTCAACGGTTTGCTGTGAATCGTCTCCACCGGTGAAGCTCACCTTTTGGTTGTGATCGTGAATTGCTTTTGCCGTTCCATTTGAAAGAGCGGCATATTTCGCGAAAAACGGTTTCTTCAGGTTCTGAAAAAAGTGCTGTACAGAACGGGGAGAATTGAAAAACACCCAATCGGTTTGTGGAATGGTTTCGAGCGGAATATCGATTGTTTCGATGAACGGAATCGTTTCCACCTCGCATCCCTGATCTTTCAACAGCCGGGTAAATTCTTCAGCTTGCTGTGGCAACCTCGTAATCAGAACTCTGTTCATAATTGCTTTTTGAGTCCGTCCACTATTTTTTGCGCCATACCTTCAGCTGTTTCGCTCTCCAAATGCAATTTGGCAACTTTTGTATTCCACTCTTCAGCCATAGCTGCATCGACTACGAACTTTCCGTTTTTTCTAACACAATAAACTCCGAGCGGAAGCTGACAACCTCCGTTGAAAATTTTGAGCACTCCGCGTTCAACTTTTACGCGCTGTGAGACTTCTTCATTGTCGACTTTCCTGAGCACTTCAATAATTTCAGAATCATCTTCACGCACTTGCAAACCGAGAACTCCCTGAGCCGGAGCCGGCACAAATTCGGTAGGGTCCATTTCTACAACGTGTAAGTCTGAAAGATCGAATTCAAGTCGTTTGATTCCGGCAAGAGCGATGAGAATTGCATCGAATTTTCCATCACGCAATTTTTGTACGCGTGTATTGACATTTCCTCGAATGTCCTCGATTGAGACATCTGGCCTAAAATGTAAAATCTGTGCTTTCCTACGAGCAGATGATGTTCCCACGACAGCATCTTTTTTGAGGTCGAACTTCTGGCTCTGATCGATACAATCTTTGCGAACGAGAAGTAGATCTGCCGGATTTTCGCGCTCTGAAACGGCTGCTATGACAAGTCCCTCAGGATTTGTTGTTTCGAGATCTTTGTGCGAGTGAACGGCAAGATCGATTTCTTTATTCAGCAAAGCATTTTCGATTTCTTTCGTAAAAAAGCCTTTGCCTTCCATTTTATCAAAACTGAGGTGCTGAATTTTATCGCCCTGTGTTTTGATGATTTTTATCTCGGCTTTGTGGCCCAGTTCTGCGAGCTGGCTCTGAACGTGACGAGCCTGCCAAAGAGCTAAATCTGAACCGCGACTACCAATTATTATGGGGTTGTTCATTTAGTACGATAATCAATTATTTACCCACTTCTTTTTTGAGTGTGGTTTATTATTTATAGATTCGCTAAACATCATTCACAAATTAAAACTATCTATTATGAATTACACAAAATTACTAACCCTATTTTTTGCGTCCACAATCTTTTTATCATGCCAAAAGGACGAAACTGTACCCCCCACTTCTAAACCAACCACAATTAATTCCGAAATTAGCTGTCTTCCTGACATCAACTATGAAGACAATGTACTTAAGTTTTCTTCCAGACAAACCTTTCGTGATGCGTATAACTGTTTAGAAAGTTCTCATAAAAACCATGCTAGTGATTTTATTAATACCTATGAAGAACTTCTCGAAGAAAACAACTATGCTGATTCTATAGGCGACTCTCTTGGTTATAATGAGAATGAAATTCTAATTCAATTTGAAAATAGTTTTAGTGGTTATACTTCACTAAGAAAAAAGATTTACCAAGAAGAGGACACGTGGCTAGCAGACAGTGTTTTAGATTATTCCGACTGGCCTCACGACAACTATTATGTTCAAGATGAGATTCTTAGAACAATAATATCTGACAATGGAGAGATTTTTATTAACGATACTCTTTTTATGATTCAAAATGATGGAGATATATATTACACTGATAATATTAACCATAGTGAAAGAGAAAATATATCAAACCAAGTTGATGTAAACCCTTCAAACTATGATGATCTTTTTCTTTTCTCTGAAAGTTATTTTGGTAAAACAGCAAATACTTGTGAAAACACTGATAAAGATAAAGACTTTAGAGAAACTTTCAACAGTAACTATGCAATGAAAGGCAAACTAACATTAAGATTTTATCCATGGGGTAGTCACTCTAAGGCCCGAACTTTTACTTATCGTAAGAAAAAATTCTTGTGGTGGTCATGGTGGGCTAGAAATAACAAAAGTTTGCGAACATATTTTCAGGGATACCTTTATCCAACACTTGACTGTGAAGATGGAAAATCAAAATATTTCTCTTTAGGTGGTGATAGAGAATATAAATCAAGACAAACTACTGGTTTTAATCATTGGGGGCTATTAGTTTGGACTAAAGGCGAACTACATTCTATTTCTTTAGTTAATAATTCGTATTCAATTAACTGTAATATATAATTAATGAGATATTTGTTAATATACTTATTAATTTTTTTCTTTTACAAGAGCTCTTTAAGTCAAAACAATAATTCATATTTATACGTGGGGCTTTGTTCAGAGCCCCGCGTTTTTATTAATGATCAAGGTCCTTTCCAATACTCGCCCCTACCATTGCCAACTCCAGTATTTGGCTTTGGAAAGAACTTTAAAATAAACAACTTCACTTCCTTTGAGCTTTCAGGTGCTTTGAAAAGTTTTTCTTTTTCTCAAAAAATTTCTTACGAAATTGAAAACAAAAAATTTGGTACAACACAGGGAGCTGGCTTATTTTTTTTTTCTGGATATTATCTCAATCTTTCATTGAGAAAGAAACTATGGTCAAATACTTTTTTATTATTTGGAATTGGAGTTGATGAAATTAGTAGTGCGAGATATAGCTACACACACGAGCTTACTGGTGTCAATTACCCTGTTGTTACATCGTTTGAAGTAAGTGACATTAATTCTGCAAATCTTTCACTAAATGCCGCAGCTAGTAAAGTTTGGTGGGTTAATGAGCAAAATACAAGACCTATTGAATTAAGACTACATGCATTTATGCGTTTCCGTGATCATTTTAAAGGTCAAACAATAAGTCAATATAAATCCCAAAAATACACCGATGATATATCAACCGGCAGGCTTGGGGTTATGCTCACCTTTCACGTTTATCTGAATAAACAATTTCAAGAATGAGAATACGACACATACTCCTATGCACTTTCCTGACATTGAGCGTTGCACTTCACGCTCAAAAAGGATTGAATTTCACTATTGAAACTGCTTTGTGTGAGCCACAAATCCAAATCAACGAAAGTGGCAAATACATCAACAATTCTTTTTCTCCCAATGGCATGATCGGGTTTTCTGTTGGTTACTTTTTCAATGAGCATTTTTCCGTTGAAACCGGGTATAATTACCGTAAAGACAATATTACATTTGAACCTACATTCGCTTATTTAGCACCAGCGATTGGTGCCAAGCCATACCACCTACATAATATTCCGCTTAGAGCAAACTACTCCATTTCATTGGGAAATAGTGATAAAATAAGACTACTATTTACTAGTGGTATGGAATTCAGCTTCATCGGTTATCCTACAACATTTTTTTTAGAACAATATGAGCAAATTAATAGATCAACCGGTGAGTTTTTCAATTATGAAATCACTGAAATCAACAAAAAGCGAAACATGAATGTGTTATTTCTCACGGCTTTTGGTCCGCAATTCAGGCTTTTTGATGTCCTGCGCCTTAGCACTCAATTTGGCTACACAACCGGTTTCACTGACCAAAGTGAAATGAAGTTTGAATACGAGGGCACACCCACAAATGGCAAAATTCAAGGTACCGCTACTTCAAGGCCCACATTTTGGCAGGCTCTGATCAAATTATCGTACAAAATAGACTTTGAGAAGGAAGAGGAGCCGGCTGATTATGTGAGGTAACTCAAACGCCCCCTCGACCTTAACCTTAACCTTAGCCTTAGCCTTAACCTTTATTTGGGTATTATCGATTCCTGGTCATCATGATTTGCTTGGCTTTTTTCATGGTAATCGCATTCACTTTGCGCTCCATGTAGCTCAGCATTTCATTCATCACTTCTTTGCTACTATCATCGAGTGAGGAGAGTTGTTTAGCAAAAACCTCAGCAACAGCTTTTTCTTTAACTTCTTTGATTTGCTGGGGAACTTCACGCATTGCGAGTTCTATTTGACGCTCAGCAAAAGCTTCTTCAAACTCAGCGAGTTTATCATCAATGATTTTTTCACAGTCAACAATAGCACTTTTGCGTTGCTCGAGATTTTGTTTCGCAATTTTCTTGAGCGTTTCAACTTCGATCAGGTCAACTTTATGATCGTCCAGAATATTGAGATCAAAATCATTTGGAATCGCCAAATCGACAACGTACTTCATCTCTTCACTTCCCGATAGGAGCTTTTGGTAAACATCATAAGTCACAATGGTATCAGGAGCGCCTGTGCACGTAATGAGTGCATCAAAGCTTTCATTCTTTTCGAGATCGCTGAGTGAATATGCTTTTCCGCCAACTTCGCTCACCAGCTTTTCAGCGTTTTCAAGCGTTCGGTTATACACATGAAAATCGTGGTAACCGTGCTTCTTCATCTTGTGGAGCATCGCTTTGTTTGTTACTCCGGCTCCAATGACTACGATTTTGGCATCGTAAGAAAGAAAGCGATCAGCGAGTTCACGGTAAGCGAGATTGACAACAGAAACCGGCCTGTTTGCAATATCGGTTTCGGTGAAGACTTTCTTGGCCGTTTCAATTGTTTTGCGTTCTGCAAGGCGAAGATATTCACCTGTTAGACCCATGCGCTGAAATTTGTCATACGCCTTTCTAAACTGGGTAATGATTTCGCGCTCACCTACAACGAGCGAATCGAGCGAACTGGCAACGTTGAACATGTGACGAACAGAATCGAGACCATCTACAACCTGGGTGTTTTCAATCGCCCATTCGAGGTCTTCTTCACTCCAGTTCGAGTAAAGAGATTGGTAAAAAGTGCGTAAAAAGTGATTGTTGATCGGTTTATCGGTAGCGAAATAAAACTCAGATCGATTGCATGTAGCAAGGAACATGAACTCATCGAGGTTTGCGTTGTCCATGTGCGGAACAAACCTCTCCTGATATTCATCCTCAGGAATAAAGAACTTTGCAACTTTGTCAAGTCCTACTCCTGAATGCGTAAACGCTATACTTTTTAACCGATCTAAACTCACCTCACCTCTTAATTACATTGCAAAAATGCTATGTAATAGCGGAGTTATTGTCATGTGATTGTCACGACAAACTAATTTAGAACCTTTCTAAACTTTAGTGATAACGCGGGTTTATAGCGATATTGATAACTGTTATTTTGTAGCCCTGGAAAGATGCAAAAACCAGTCAGGTTTTGGAATCCTGACTGGCACAAATTCAATTTATTGAATGACAACTTTCTTCTTGTGGTCAGATCCGTTATCGAGCTGAACTCGAACGACATAAATACCGGTATTCAGATTTGAAACAGGTTGCTGAATGTATTGACTATTCGATTTAACATTTAACATTTCCCGACCCGCAATATCGTAAACCTGAAGTTGGTTGATCTTAGCATTACCAATTCTTACAGATGCTTCAATCATATTGTCGTGAACAAAGAGTTTGATTTGATCCTCTTTATCGGTTTTCTCGTTTTCGATTCCGGTTGCTTCGTCTCGAACAAACTTGAGAGCAAAACGCGATTTTGAGTCGATTCGATTATTTGAAGTGAAAGTGTAAGCTGATTCCGAAATCTCAACCTCAGCACCGGTTTGCCTATCGAGAAGGTAAATCGTGTGGTCATCCATCGCTAATGCTGAATCGAGACGAATGGTTCGCTCACCGCTGCGCTCTGACCGTAAATAAAGATCCACTACTTTTTCAGATCCCGGAACTACCGGAGCCAATCCCTGAATTGCATACCCTAAAGTATCGAGTACTGAACCAAAGGCGATGTGTGTGTTTCCCTCGGCTTTGTATGCATCGTAAACTTTGTCAAAACCATCTGTAGCGTCTTGTGGAAACCCGATGAGCAACTGGTTTGTGAGGCCGGCACTATCCACTACGGTCAGCCATAGCTTAGGCTCTGACTGTGAACTCGTTTTAAAAAATTGATTGTTTTGAGCATTGCGCATGGAGTTTGTGAACTGTACCGAACTGTTAGCATCAGCCACAACCCAAAACCCCTGACCTGAAGCGATGCTCCCGTTTGGTGTAACGCTGTTATTTGGAGAAGATGTGGCTCCAATTGTATTCCATTGCGCAAAATCTCCGTCATCAAAATTACCGGTTTGCGCATCGTCCCAAAAATAAATAGCACCTGAAATGCGACTGTTATCGATGGCATTCTCAGTCCAAAACGCATTGGCATCAATCGATGATGGATAAGGGTTTCCAACAAGATTCCAATTATCATCTGTCCAGTTTGCATTGGATGAATTTGGATTGCTCTGTTGAGTAATTCCAATAGAAAAGCTTCCGTTATTCACCTGTCCGTCAAAAGTTCGTGTACCTCCTGAAGCACCGGGCACGTAGTAACCCCTGGCAACATCCATTATTCCGTCTCCGCCTGAAATAACCTGACTTGACTGAAATGTAACCGGGTTCCCTGCACACGTTGTACTAAAACCCGATATGTAATCATGGCTGTAAAGCTGAGTATTCGACTCAAAAACAAACACATCACAAGGGTTAACGCCAGAAAACGTATTCAATATATCAGCAGATTGAATGGGTGAACTCCACAAGTTATAATATGCATTATTTGAAAGTCCGTCTTTTTCAATAATGAAGTTTCCGCTTCCCGTATTTTGGTCAGATCCGGTGTTCGTTTGAACCAGCGAGCCGGTGTGTTCAACGGTAACTGTGCCTTCATTGTCAATTGCTGATGAAACGGTTAAACTTTGACCGCTGTTAATTGTGAAGTCATTTCCATTCAAGACCTGGAGACACTCACAGGAAGCATTGTTATTCAATGAAGCTGAAGTGCCGTTGATGACTAACTTTTTAGAATCATCAGCGCTTGAGGGCGCATTTGCTGATCCACTTCCGTTACTCCACGAACTACCATCCCAGCTGACAGATTGGTTTGTTGCTAAAGTGATCACATCACCATCAGCCAGATTAACCCCTGAAATAGTCAATTCATTTCCGCTCAATGAAATTCCGGATGTAATGGTTGTTGCATTTTTAAAAGAAGCATTTGAACTAACGAGAAGCGCATAGTCAGATCCTGAAGATGAGAAATCAGAGAATGAACTGATGTCAAATGTGAGATCGACAGTTCCCACTTCATTGGATTCGCCAACTTTCCATGCACGCTTGATCCGCTTACCATAAAGCCCCGGAGCATCACAAGTATCAACAGTAGCGAGCTCATCATCATTGTGACCGATGAACAAATAATCATTGTTATTCAAAGAAGACGGGTTTTCGATTTTCAAGATTCCTTTTCCCTGAGAAGCCGAATGGCTTGAACCATCAGAAGCTCTACCAATTCCGATAACTCCAGAGCCAAAGTCAGACTCATAGGCAAAATGATCATTAGCGATTGAAATTTGGTATTTGGCTCCAAGATAGTTGTCAATGATAATTCGCTCAGCTTGATTTAAAGCTTTTGTGAAAATCATCAACTCGGCCATGTCTCCGCTGAAGTACTTTCCGTAACCATCATCCATTACTCCAATATATAAGTCTACATTACTGTTTGGAATAGTTGTAGAGCTTTCAGAACTTGTCTTACTCAAACTCCCATTTGTGTAAATTTTAGCTCTCTGGTTCTGGCTCAACGATCCGTCAAAGGTCATATTGAGCATGTAATTTGTGTTACTGCTGTAAGAATTGGGCGTAGCAAAGCGGTTATTGTTATTGTCCAAATCCAAATACAGGTTATTACCGTTCCAAAAAAACCAGGTGTAAGCCCAATCAGTGTTTGAGTTTTGGCTCGGTCTTTTCCCGTAAATTGCCTGTACATCAGGGTTACCCATATTATCAGGCCTAACTACAGCGTAAAAAGTAAGTCCTGAAGATCCATCGAGTTTGTCATCATCAGGAACTATAAGATAATCAGATGTTGAATTGTTAGTACCTCCTGAAAAATGTACCGCAGGTCTTCCACCTAGCGAGCTTGATGCGTTAAATGTTGGTTTATTTGAGTTTGATGATTGTCCTGCATTGTTTCCATTTCCTGATTGGTCACTCCAGGAAGTGACGGATGCATTATCGCTCAATGAGAGCGTGCTGGCATCGAGCCATAGGCCTAAATTAGCAGAATCACTTACTCCTCCGGGGCCTGTTTGAGAAAAGGTAGTTTGGCCGAAAACAAAAAGTAACGCTGCGGTGAATAGCACCGCAAAATGGTGTTGTTGTAGTCTTTTGTTCATGATTTCCCCTTTAATTTGTAATGATGGTTGTTAATGGATTACTATTTTCTGTTTAATCGATTCTGAGTCAGCTGTTTTAACATCGACTACGTAAACTCCAGCCGGTAAGTTACCTGAAGGTATTTGGACGATGCTTTCGCTAGTTTTTTGTTCAATAACAGTCCTGCCTGTTAGGTCGTAAACACTTACCCTTTTAATGAGCGAACTTCCCGCTTCAACTTTAGTAATAATGAAGTTTTCCCTCGTGTATATTTCAATCATCTCTCTTGCCTCAAGCGCCTTTATTCCAGTACTTTCAGAACGCTTGAAGATGAGTGCAAACCTGGATTTGTCATCAATTGAATAATCTTCACTGAAAGTAAACACTCCGTTTGATAAATCGTGTTCAACTCCGGTTTTTCGATCCAGCAGGTAAATCGTGTGATCATCCATCGCTAATGCTGAATCGAGACGAATGGTTCGCTCACCGCTGCGCTCTGACCGTAAATAGAGATCTACAACTTTTTCAGATCCGGGATTAACCGGAGCCAATCCCTGGATTGCGTACCCTAAAGTGTCGAGTACTGAACCAAATGCTATGTGTTCATTTCCTTCTTCTTTGTAAGCATCATAAGCCTCATCGTAATCGTCCGTTGCATCATCAGGAAATCCAACAAGAATTTGGTTGGTAAGCCCTGCACTGTCCTCAAGTGTTAACCATGCTTTTGGATTAGTCTGTGGATCATTTTTGAAGAACTGTCCGTTTTGAGCATTTCGCATAGCGTTAGTGAAGTTGACACTTCCGTTTGAGTTTGCGACAACCCAAAAGCCCTGACCAGATGCAATACTTCCATTTGGTGATGTTGCACTGTTTGGTGAACTCGTTCCGCCCATTGTATTCCAAACAGCAAAATCACCATCATCAAAGTTACCAGACTCGGCATCATCCCAAAAGTAAATGGAACCAGAAATAACGCTTGAGTTTTCATTGACGAACTCTGCAGCATCAATTGATGATGGATACGGGTTCCCAATCAAATTCCAATCATCTCCCGTCCAGTTTGCCTGTGGAGTTGAAGGGTTTGGGTTTTGTTGAACTGAAAGACTGTAATCTCCATTATTCACTTCCCCGGTGAAAGTTCTCAAACCGCCAGATTTACCCGGAATGTAATATCCTCTCGCTACATCCATAATTCCGTCACCACCTGAGATCACATCTCCAGACTGGAATGTAACCGGATTTCCTGCACAGGTAGTACTAAAGCCCTGTGAGAAATCGTGGCTATACAATTGTGTAGCGGGGTCAAAAACGAACACATCACACGGATTTACTCCGTTAAATGTGTTGATGATATTCGCAGATTGTATAGGAGCACTCCAAAGGTTGAAGTAGTTGGGATTTCCCAGCCCTGTTTTCTTCACTTCATAGGTTCCTGAACCAGAGTTTTGATTAGCTCCGGAATGAGTTTGAACCAGAGAGCTGGTGTGTTCAATCGTAACTGTACCGTTGTTGACTATCTTTTCCTGAACAGTGAGTTCATTTCCGGTCAGGATAGTAATATCAGCTCCGTTGACAATTTCAGCGTATTTCACTGTGGCATTAGACTGAATATTTCCATTGTTGCCATTAATGAATAGTTTTCTTGTTGAATCAGCCACAGCTGGCCTGTTTGCTGACCCGCTCCCGTTTTGCCATGTTGATCCTGTCCAAATTACCGCTTCATAAAAACCGATAGTGAAATAATCACCATCATCAATATCAACATTGCTGAATGTCACTTCAGAACCATTTATGGATGTAGCCGTTGCCAGTGTTGTTGCATCTGAAAAGTCTCCGTCACTATCAGTAAGCAAATAAACATCACTGCTGCTGGACGGGATGGAAGCTAAATTACTTAAATCTACTTTTAGCGTTAAGTTTCCGGTTTGTCCTACCTCAGTTGCTCTCCATTCTCTTTTGAGTTTGGTTGTTAAGGTACCTGTTTCATTTTTTTCTGTTTCAACCGGCTGGCCGTTGTGTCCCCACACTATTGACTCCTGATCGCTGAGAGATGATACTTCTCCGGTTAATATAGCTCCACCATTTACTGATCTCGCTTTGAGAACTTCAAGCGATGCCCCGTCATCTCTTATCAAACCTGCAATTGCAGAGTTATTTCCACTATTAGCAGAATAATCCCAAACAGTATTCCCTGCTGAGTTTAAATAATCGCGCTCATCAATTGAGCTCGTAGCAGGATCATCTGACATATTAAGTGTTACCCCGTACTTTAGCGCAAGGTAACTCTGGATCTGATTGATTTCTGAACTGCTGAGCGTTTGCCCTTCAACATAGATAATCTCAGCTATATCTCCTTTGTAATAAATGTTATTGCCCTGGCCATTTAGTGATGATGCTTCAGATCCATCTCCGATATAACCATAGCGAACACTGCCAGATCCAACCTGGAACGATCCTCCTTTTTCATCATTGGAGTACTCAGTAACACCATCAGCAAAGAGTTTTGTATCTTCACTTAAAGAGTTATCAAAAACAAAACCACCGATATGTGGCTTGTTATCATTTAAGCCTGGGCTTCCTTCAATATCATTACTGTTGTAAGAAAGAGCTACCTTTCCGTCATCTGTTATGTAGTTATTGAAAAACTCAGATCTATCGAAATCTAGAAATGCCCAATTGCTATTATAGCTTCCTCCAGTCTCATCCGTTCTAAATGCAACGAACGTGTAAATTTTAGAAAGGCTAACGGAGTTATAAGACAAGTCGATTCCCAGTCTGTCATTTGACCCATCAAATGTCAAATAGTTTTGAAAATTAAATGTCGTGTCACTCGTTCCACCATTGAACTGTGGCTCATTATTAGAAGCTGCTGCCGTGGCAAGAACACCCTGAGAATCATCAGTCCAGGCTGAAACTGAGCTACCACCGGTTATTCCCGCATCAGGCCTGTACCACAGTTTTAGGGCACAACCTACACCTCCAGGACCTCCTACATCATCATCCTGTATAGTGATTGTTGAAGTGCTTGTAGATCCAATTGTACCGGGTGAAACATTCGTAATATCTACTGTAAAGTTTTCATTATTCTCAATGTTACAGTCATTCACAATTGGTATTGTAATATCACTTGAAGGACTACCAGATAAAATTATCACTGATCCTGAAGATCCTGTATAATCACTTCCCTGAGAGGCAGAGCCTGCACTGATAGAATAATCAACTGTAATGTTTTGAGAAAAAGAAGAAGATAAATTCACTGTAAGCGATACAGAACCGTCAGATTCTGAAACCGTAGCTGATGAATTCGCAAACTCAGCCTCCGGCAAGTCGTCATCTTTAATCGTGAGTTCGTGCTCTACAAATCCCGTTCCCGATGGAGTTGATCCATTATCTAAATCAGCACCAGACGGATTTGACAATTGGACCTCTACTGTTTCATCGGGCTCGTAACTTGTATTGTTCACAATTGAAACAGAAATATTTTCAACTGTATCACCGGAACTAAAATTCAAAGTCCCTGACGATAAGTTGTAGTCAGATCCACTCGTGGCAGTTCCGCCAACAACTGAGTAATCGACACTTACAGCTGCAGGGCTCTGAGTATTGAGCTTCACCGGAATAGAAATACTCGAAGTTGATTCGTTTACTGATGATGTATCTGAATCAAAATACAGTTTGTACGGGCTATCATCATCGTTGATCGTGTAAGTAAGAACAGAGTCAGCATTTAATACATAACCTGAGCCACTTTCCAAAATCACTTCAAAGGTTTCATCCGGTTCATTAGTTGCATCATTAGCGACTGTTATAGCCGGTAGATCTTGATTATCAGATCCGGCATTAAATGTTACACTGGCACTGCCATTTGAAACGGCTGTATAGTCAGATCCACTCGTGGCTGAAACATCATTTGTACGGTAGTTTATTGTAAAACTCGTATTTTGAGCCGGAGCATAATTGAGAGATACTGTTGCCGTTGCATTGACACTCTCAGAGCTGGATTGGTTCTGATCGTTGAAACTCACAACCTCTCTGAATTGCGCTACTCTTACGTAGTCAGTATTATTCAAATTAACCGTTCCGGTATAGTCACTTCCTGAGCTCGCTAACTCATAAAGTTCAGCCCCTGAAGTAAAGTCACCATCGTCATCAACTAAGATTCCAACTTTATACCCGGCTGAAAGAGAAGGAAGCTGCGTGCCATCAACCGTCACATCAACATCACCTGTTTCACCTATTTCAGAAACCCTCCATTCTTGATTGAGATGCTCAATATTTGCAGCGTCTGGAGAGTTTGAAGTAGCCCACGTACCTGTTGAGCCAGAGTTATGAGCCATGATGAGATAATTTGCATTTGCCAGGGATGTTGGATTAGAAAGTGAAATCATTCCTTCACCCTGAGCAGATGAACTCGACAGTCCTGCTTCCTGCCCTATTCCTATTAAATCGAAATAATAGCCACTACCTTCAAAAGCATAGTAATCATTTGCTCCAATGTTGATGTCATATTTTGAAGAAAGGTAGTTTTCAATAATTTTTCTTTCACTTGTTGAAACGGCATAATCAGCGACAATGAACTCAAGTATATCACCAGAGTAATGATTAGAATTCAAGCTTGAACTATTTTGATCTAGAGAACCTTCTGTATAACCAAAATAAATATCTCCAGTGTGACCATATAAGGTCCCTATGAAATTGAGTTGTCTTGATTGAGTACTGTTTAAATAGAAATCAACGGTGCCATTTGAACTACTGGTACCTCCATCATAAACGACAGTTAAAATATATTCTTCATTGGACGATATATTAAAGTTATCACTCTCGTGGCCCCATGGAGAAGCAGCACCATCATTGTTTAAATTCCATGCAGAAACATGTAACTGACCGCCATCTATAATGAATGAAAAACCTCTTATTCCTCCTCCTTCTTCGTAAAGAACTTGTTGAGACGAGACGTCACTTCCTGTTTTAAAAGCAAGGCTAAATGTTCGTTCATCCCATGGGCCTCCTGAGTTTAAATCACTATTATTTGCTATACCTAAGGCATCGTTACTACCATCAAAACGAATTACGGGAAAACCGTTCACCTGATTTGACGTGTTGTTTTTCAATGTTGGCTGTTCAGATCCATTTCCCTGAGTAGCGTCCTCAGAGTTTCCTCCTTTGTTGTTCCAGGTACTGATTGAGGTGTTATTTGGAGCTGACGAAAATTCCGCAACGTCATACCAAAATTTAACCTCTGTTGTGGTAGCAACACCTCCCGGAGTTTGACAAAAAGAGTTTTGGCCGAAAATAAAAAGTAACGCTGCGGTGAATAGCACCGCAAAATGGTGCTGTTGTAGTTTTTTGTTCATGATTTCCCCATTTTGGACAAACCTACTAGCTATTTTTTTGTACTATTAAGTATTTGTTTTTAACTTATAAACACAAAAATGTTGAGTTTTTAAATATATCTAATGTGAGGTTTAATTTTGTTAATTTGAATCATGCAAATTTCGATAAGAGGTAACATACTCCACATTCTTCCTCAGCGAGCGCTTTTATGGAAAAGCAAAAAAACGCTTATCATTAGCGATTTGCATTTGGGTAAAATCAGTCACTTCAGGAAAAACGGTATTGGTATTCCGAGTTCGGCAAGATTTAACAATCTAATTCAGTTAGAAAAACTCATCTTAAGTCACCATCCAAAAAAAGTGTGGTTTTTGGGTGATTTGTTTCACAGTACTTACAACCTTGAATGGGATGAATTTGGAAAATTCGTTTCTGCGTTTGAAAATGTAGATTTCACTTTGGTTGAGGGAAATCATGACATCCTAAAACCGCATCATTATGCCCGTTACAACATCAAAACCACTCCTGAAATACGTACTGATGAGTTGCTATTCACTCATGAGCCTGACGACTCAGGATCTGACCATTACAATATTTACGGGCACATTCACCCGGGAGTAAGACTCACAGGGAAAGGGCGCCAATCGATGAAATTGCCCTGTTTTTATTTCGGTCAGAACCATGGCATACTCCCGGCCTTCAGTGATCTTTCAGGTAAGTATATCTTAAAACCAAAGTTAGGTGATCGCATTTTTATCACAACAAATGATGAAGTGATCAATGTAACAGCAGAATAGACGTATTTTATTAGATTTGAGTCATTCAAAACATTGAGTATGAAAATCTGCAAGTTCTTTTTGATTCCTCTTTTTGCAATTATTTCAACGGTTGGTTTTAGTAAGGCGGCTGATTCTGTCAACTCAAAAAAACAGACAATAAAAGTTGGAATTAAGCCGGCTCCGCCCTTTGTCTATGAAGATCAGGGCGTCATTCAGGGGTTGAGCGTGGAACTTTGGCAGTTAGTTGATGGCCAGCTCGGATCTGAATATGAATACGTCAAATACGAAACAATTGACGAGCTTATTGACGCAACAGCAAATGGTGAAGTAGATTTGAGTATAAACCCCGTAACAGTGACCTCGCAACGAATGCAGAAACTGGATTTCTCTCAGCCTTACTACATTTCATCAACTACACTGGCTCAACGAGATGAAAACGAGATGCTCAAAATGATGAAAAACCTTTTTAGTGCAGATTTCTTTTCGGCTACGCTCGTGCTTGTGATTGTGATTTTCATATTCGGACTGTTGATTTGGGTTTTTGAAAAAGGCAAAAACGAGGAGTTTAGAAAAGGATCAAAAGGAATTGGCGATGGTTTTTGGTGGAGCGCGGTTACAATGACTACGGTTGGTTACGGAGATAAGTCTCCACGCACTTTTGGTGGCAGAGTGATCGGGTTTATTTGGATGTTTGCAGCTATCATTCTCATCAGTGGTTTAACTGCGAGTATTGCCAGCTCATTAACGGTACAATCACTCGATGCTCAGGTTCAAAATTTCAGTGATCTCAAAAAGTTTTCAGTTGGTACGGTTCAAAACACGAGCACCTCAAAAACGCTGACTCAAAACGGAGTTTCATTTCAACAGTACACAACTATAGAAGAGGGACTGGAAGCGCTAAAAGATGACAAACTCGATTTCTTTGTTTACGACAAACCGATTCTCAATCACTTCATCAAAACCAAAGGTTACAACGATGAATTAGTGATAGTCGATAAAACACTCAAAACCGATTATTACAGCTTTATGTTTCCAAAAGGAAGTGAACTGAGATCAACTTTAGATCCCATTATCGTTGAACAAATCAAATCTCCCCAGTGGGAGGTTGAAATGGCGAAGTAACGTTGACTACTTTCTGCCTGTGAACGAATCCATGGTTGAATAAACACCAAATATTTTTCCGGCCACAAAATCAAAAGTCCGCTGTGGTAAAACGCCTTTGAGAAATGGCGTCAACTTAACCATGAATGGGGATCTGATCGTAACCTTGTTTTTTTCTACAGCTCTGATGATTTTCAACGCTATTTTTTCTGGTTTTAGAATTGGTGTCAA